>DATFCK010000321.1:0-3525 GCA_035253185.1 Chthoniobacterales bacterium
ATGCGGAGGGACCAGGATCCCATAGCCTTATCCAGAACTTCGTTGTTCCGAGCTCGCCGGTCTTGGCTTCGCTGCAGTTCGACCTCTATATCAATAATCACGCGACTAATTTCTTTTCACCCGCGAGTCTGGACTTCTCGACACCCACTCTAAACCAGCAGTTCCGGGTTGATATCATGACCGGCGCCGCCGATCCCTTCAGCCTTTCGCTGACTGACGTGCTTTTAAATATTTACCAGACGCAACCGGCCGACTCGTTAGTGTCGGGTTATAATACGATAACCTCGGATCTGACTGCATTGTTTGCGGCGCATCCGGGAGAAACATTGAAACTGCGGTTTGCGGCAGTGGATAACGTAAACTTCCTCAACATCGGGATCGACCGGGTCAGTCTAGCGGTTCCAGAACCGGGATCGACAGCACTTCTGGCAATCGGACTGGCCACGCTGGCAACAACACTCGTCAGGCGACGCAACAATAAGTCATAATCCCCCCGTCGATATGCGCGTGAAACCGTTGGTCGCCGGGGTGGCGTTGTTTGTCGGCATCTCCGGTCTGAGCATGCCGTCCATGGCCATATCACTTGGACAGTTCGACACTTTTCAGGATGGAACGACCATGGGCTGGCAGGAGGGTGCGAGCCCGAATCCTCCTACCAATATGCCTGACGGAGGGCCGGCCGGCACCGGTGATCGTTACTTGCAGGATATTTCCAGCGGCGGTTTCGGCGCGGGGTCAAAGATGATCATGTTCAACCAGGCTCAGTGGACTGGAAATTACAATGCGGCCGGGGTTGATCGAATCACCGCCCAAATGGCTAACTTCGGAGCCGGTACATTATATATGCGCGTCGCCGTTCGCGGCGGACCGACCGCCACCATTTATGGTTCGACGCTTGCCGCCCAGTTGCCTCCTGATGGAGTATGGCGTTCCGTCACGTTTGAGCTCAGCCCGTCTGGCCTAACAAACATTGGCGGCAGTGACACGTTACCGCAGGTGCTCGGTAGCGTGTCTGAGATCCGGATTCTATCCGCAGTTGGGGGCGCCAGTTTCACCGGCGATCCAGTTGCGGGCAAGCTCGGGGTCGACAACATCATGGCGGATTCCTTTCGAATGACCCAGATTAGTTTAAGTGGCGGCGCGCCAAGCGTAACCTTCACCACGCTTTTAAACCGAAACTATCGCGTCGAACGGAAAGATGCCCTAACCGAATCGAATTGGACCCCGCTCAGCAATGCGACCAGTATTCCCGGCACTGGAAACGAAGTTCAAGTGACGGACACCGAACCGGGCGCGGGAAATCTGCCACACCGATTTTATCGGGCAGTTTTGTTGCCGCCCTGACGATCTTTGTAGCGGCGGTCTATGGCCGTCGCATATATCGGAAATAGGGCGTCCTCTTAGTGCGCCGGCCGTTAGACCGCCGCCTGTATCAAAAACCGGCGCGCATCTATTAGTGCGACGGCACAGACCGCCGCTACCGAAGCGATATTTCAGGAATAGCGGTCGTGCGAATCTTTCACGTTCAGCCGGCCGGCATTGCGGGCTGATGATTGGATCTTGCTCGACCTTTGATGATGCGCGGCGCCGGCAACAACGCTGTCTCGCGCGCTCAAATCTCTTAGCCTTCTCACCTGCTCAGCGATGCGGCGTTCTCCTTCGGTTAAAAAGCTGTCCATCGGCGGTGCTTGAGTCTTCATGAATAATTCCTTTCCATGTGTTCCAGCACTGCGGTCGAGACCAATTTGCTGGTATCCGGTCAGACGACCGCGCTCCTATTAACTGGTTCGGATTTGCGAGACGGCCCGGCCGCAAGTGCCAGCAACTAATAGCGATTGAGCTTTAATCTCCGAACAACGGCCGGTCATTGAATGAGTGAGACGCGGTAGAACGCCTTGCCGAAATCAAGCGCGTTCGGATCGGTGAACTGGGCGTTGCCGGTGGCGCTCGGGGTTAGGTCGGCCACTCCGGAAACCGGCTGCCAGCTCGAACCGCTCACATTGAGCCGGCGCTCGAGCCGGAATGTTCGCCCGGCAACACCGGTAAAGGTGATAATAATATTAGAGGCGCTGCGCGTAATGCTGATTATGCGCAGATCGATGCCGTTAAACTCGAATGCGCCGATGTCGCTCGCACCGTTGCGCAGCCAGCCGCGTTGGTCCTGCTTTGGAGCGCTCGCGGTATGCCCGGCGTTAATGGCGGCGCTTCCGGCCAGCAAGGCGTGGGTGAGAGTGGTCCCGCCATTGTTGCCGAGGGCGGCAAGGAGCGGATCGGTATTGCGAATGTCACCGGAAGCGTTGAGGAAGCCGCCGGGCGCGGTGCCGGCCGGACCACCCGCCGTGTCGTTGCTCAAGTTGTTGCCTAACGAGGTGAAGGTGGCGGCGTCATTGAAGAAGTTCGGGCCGGTAGCCCCGGTTTTGAAAAGGCTGTTGCGCATGAAAATGACGGTGCTGCCCGCAAAATTGGAGTTGGTAACGCTGCCGCCTTCGGCACTGTTGTTCGCGATGGTGCAGTTCAACAGCGTCACGGTCGAACCACCGGACTGGCCCGAGTAATTGTAGAGTGCGGCGCCGGCGCCGGCGGTGTTGCCGCTGAGGGTGCAGTTGGTCAGCGTCGCGGTGGCGGTGCTGCCTGAGCCGGTGGCGTAGTTGTAGATTGCTCCACCGGCTCCATCGGACGCGGCATTTCCCGTGAACGTGCTCTCACCCACCGTCACGGTCGAGTTCTCGGCTCCGGTCATCATATTCATGATCGCGCCGCCAAAGTTAGCCTGGTTCTGGACGAACGCGCACCGGCTGATATTCAGCGTTCCGAAAAGATTCAAAATTGCTCCGCCGGCGTCGGCGGGAAAGGGGCCGCCGCCGGGTGCCATTCCATTGGCAATCGTTAGGCCGGAGATATTGATGGTCGCGCCATTGCTGATGGTGAAGATGCGGTAGTTGCCTCCCGTGTTCCGGCGGACCGTTATCACGTTGCTGCCTGGCCCGGTGATCGAGACAGCGGTTTGCAGAGTGGAAAGCGGAGCGGTGAGCTGGATTATTCCGCTCAGTCCCGGCTTGAACGCGATCACGGCTCCGGGTTGTGACGAAGCCTCGCTCAGGGCTTCACGCAGGGTACAGTCGAGGGTGTCACATTCGCCATCGTTGTGATCGTCCAGGGTTGTGACAAACAAAACGCCGGTGGTTTCGAACGCGCCAATCTCGCTGGCGTCGCCGCCGCTGGCATTCCCGACCAGGAGATGATCATGGGGGCGGGTCATACCGCGTTGATCCATCGTTAGGCCAAAGGATTTCCCCGCGTCCTGGGCGGGACTTCCCGGCAAGAGCGCGACGGTATCGGTTGGGCCGCCGTTATTTTGTAATGTGGCCAGCTTCGGATCGATCGGTGCCGCCGTGGTGCCGATCTGATCCGCCGGTCCGTTGAAGCCGCTCGCGAAATCGCCGATGCCAATCAGATTGTAGCCCTGCGAGGTAAAGGCCCCTTTAACGTCCGGTCCGGCGTTCCCGGTGTTGAGTGAAACGATTG
>DATFCK010000322.1:0-8180 GCA_035253185.1 Chthoniobacterales bacterium
GGCAGCTCCGGAACAGGCGGCCGCGTCCCGTGGCGCACTCGGAGGAGAGTTTGCGGACGGAGCAGTCATGGGCATCGGCGATATACAGGTTACCGAAGCACCCGATACTGAAGCCGAAACGAATCTGACTGTGCGCATTCCGATTAAGGCGCGGCCCGGTTCGATCGTCGATCACACCAAGGTCACTATTCGGGTCTATTTCTATGACACGGTCGGTGATGATCCGAAGCCGGTATTAACAGACGCGCAGACGCAGTTTGAATGGCTCACGCCTAACCACGATTGGGCCACACCGAATCCGGAAATCCTCGCGGTCAATTATTATCGACCAAAGAACCAGGCGGTGTCGTCCGAAGCCGCTATATCGGCGGCGGCCGCGGCGCAGGTTCCCGGAAAAAAAGCAAAAACCACGGTTCCAAAAACCACTTCCGCCAGCCGGCATTATCTTGGCTACATCGTACGCATCTATTATAATGACAAGCTGCAGGCCCAACGCGCCCAGCCACCCCAACTCCTCGCCCTTTTCCCCTCACCTGCCTCTTCTCCGTAATGCAAGTGCTCATCGCGCACCGAGACGCAGAGATTGGTGAGCAACTGGCGCAGATGGTGACCGATTACACCACGCATGAGTGCGATCTGGTCGGTAGCGCGCCAGCAGCTCTCGACTGGGGCCGCCGCCATGCCCGATGTGGCTTGCTGGTTACTCAACTGGACGGGGAAGATTTTGATGGATTGGCCGTAGGCGCCGCCCTGAGCGAGTCGTTTCCGGGACTGCAAACCGTTTTTCTGCCCGCTTATCTGGTCGATGAGCAGCGCCTGGAAATTTCCGACACCAAAGTTTTTCCCGAACCGATCGATGGGGAAGCCCTGTTGGCGGCAATCGAACGGGCGGAATCGGCTAACGAACACACGCCGGATCTTTTTCACGTCGCCGACCTTGTTCAGATGTGTTGCCTGAGCCGGCGCAGCGGCGCGTTACAAATGGTAAAAGATAATCGAAGCGGCATTTTGTTCCTGAAACAGGGCGCCATTGTTCATGCTGAAACGATCGCCGGTCGCGGCCGCGACGCCTTTCTTGAAATTGCCGGCTGGAAGAAGATTGAGTTCGCTTACGATCGCACGGTGCGTCCGCCGGTGGAAACGATTACCGAGCCGTGGGACGAACTCTTGATCGACTCCCTGGACCTGAACCGGCCTAACGACGAACAGGAAGAGCGCCGCAGCGCCTGACCTGACCTGTTCTGATATCGGACCGTGACTGCATCTCCCCGATCACTCAAATGCGCGATTGTCGCCGGCGCACTGCTGCTGGTGGTGGTTAGCCAGGCCGGGGCGCAAATTCAGCTCGATATTAAATTGGCACGTTTGCAATACATCGCTTACGAGCCGGTCATCGCCACCGTCGGCATAACGAATCTGGCCGGACGCGACGTTGAACTGCGTGATACCGGCTCCCAGGCCTGGTTCGGTTTCGAGATTACCGGCGCCGAAGGACAGCCGATTGCCGCTTCCCGCAACAAAATTTCACAGCCCCCTCTCCGGATCGAGGCCGGTAAACGTGTCACCCAGAAAATAAATCTCACCCCGCTTTATGCGGTTCATGAGCTGGGCACCTATCACGTGCGCGCTTATATCCATTTCCACGACCTTGACCGGTTCTTTTATTCCCCGAGGAAGGTGTTTACCGTCACCGATGCCCGTCCGATCTGGCAAAAAACGGTCGGCGTTCCCGGGGAAGCCTCCGGTCCGGGCCGGGTCCGCACTTATTCGCTCATGACCAATCGATTCCCGAATCGCACATCGCTTTATGTTCGTGTAGAAGATAAGGACACAGGCATTGTTTATGCGACAGAGTCGCTCGGCCGAATCATATCTATGGACGAACCGCAGGCCCAACTCGATCGCGAAAACCAATTGCACATCCTGCATTGTGCCGGGCCGCGCAGCTGGGCCTACACCCGCATCGGCCTAAACGGCGAAGTCCTGGCCCGTTCCGCTTACCTCGAGGCAAAGTCTCGCCCCAGGCTTTTTCAGGCCCCTGATGGCAATGTCGTGGTGAAAGGCGGGTTGTCCCAGGACGCGGTCAATCGCGCCGGTGCCGCCAAACCTGTCCCCAAACTGTCCGATCGCCCACCTGCGATACCTAAACCGTGAAGCGTAGATCATATCTGCTGGCGTTTTGCGTCGCCGCGACGTTGGCGAACTTCACCGCTACGTCCGCTTTTGGAGCCAGACGCGCCGCGGCCCCAGCCACGAGAGATTCGACGGTCATTGTGATTGATGCCGGCCACGGCGGATTCGACCGGGGCGGGATTCCGCGTCAACGAATCGCGGAAAAGGACATGACGCTGGATGTCGCGCTCCGGCTTCGAACCATTCTGCAGAAATCCGGATACCGTGTGGTGATGACGCGCGATAGAGACGTGTTCGTTTCCCTGCCCGGACGAATCGCGGTCGCAAACCAGTACCGCAACGCAATTTTCATCTGTGTCCATTTCAATTCTGCGACGCGATCGGGCGCTAACGGGATCGAAACGTATTTTTATGGTCGCGACAGTTTGGCGTTGGCTTCGGCTATTCATTACAACGTGATCGGGGCCACCCCCACGCCTAACCGCGGCGTGCGCCGGCGCGGCTACTATGTTTTGCGCAAAGCAAGAGTGCCTGCTGTCCTGGTCGAGTGCGGATTCCTAACCAACCCCACTGAAGGACGTTATGCCTTGAGCAGTAGTTACCGGCAAACGCTGGCCGAAAGTATTGCCCGCGGAATTCGCAATCGTTCGGCGGTGGCAGCTCGTTCCAGTTCAGGGCAGTTAATCGCAGAAGGAACTATCCCGCTCCAACCCTTCATCGATCAAACCAGGGTGCGAAAATCGTATTCGTCAAAAAAACGTTCGCGGAAAAGTTCAAAACGGAGATCCTCCAAGAGTGCGGTGGCAAGTTCAAAAGGCGATCTCGCCTATAGCAAACGCAAAAGTTCCCGCAAATCATCGGAGGACTAACTAATTGGATTCGCCGATCGTAAGTTCGGCGGAAATGCGGGCCGCAGAACAGGCTGCGTTCGATCGCGGCGTTGCGGTTGAGGCATTGATGGATCAGGCGGGCGCCGGTGTTGCCGCCGCGGTGGAACAATTCTTTCCCGCACCCGGCACCTGTGTCGTTTTCGCCGGCAAAGGACATAATGGCGGAGACGCTCTGGTGGCGGCGCGATGCTTACAAAGGCTCGGCTGGAACGTCGAATCACACCTCGCATACCCCGAAAATGAATGCAGCGAGCTCACCCGTAAGAAACTGGCTGAGCTCGCCAGCGAGCAGTTTCCTGTGGCATCGGACATCCGTCCCGGTCATTTCGTCATTCTCGATGGGCTGCTCGGTGTTGGCGCAAAGCGCCACCTTCGCGATCCGATCCGCAGCGCTGCCCAGGAAATCAATCGCCGCCGCCGGGAACACAATGCCTTCGTTTTCGCCATCGATCTTCCCACCGGTCTTGACAGCGATACCGGTGAATTGGATCCGCCAGAATGCGTCAAGGCGGACGTCACTGTTACCATTGGGTTCGCGAAACGCGGATTGGTGGCCGATTCAGCGATCGATTTCGTGGGCCGGCTGGAGGTTGTCCCACTGCCGGACCTCACCGTGCCAACCCGTGACCATGAGATCATCGCCGCCCGGCATTCGTTAGGCCAGGTTTTGCCGCGTCGCCAATTCAGCGCCTACAAAAATTTGTTTGGCCGGATAGGTGTCGTCGCCGGATCGGAAGGTTTCCTCGGAGCGGCAATTCTGGCAACCAAAGGCGCGCTTCGAGCCGGTGCCGGACTCGTTAACATGTTCGTTCCCCGCGCACTTTACAGCACTGTCGCCGCGCTGGCACCCGATGAAGCAATGGTGAAACCGGTCGAGTCCTATACCGAGCTTCTTAATGAGAATAACGTAGACGTTTGGGCGATCGGGCCTGGTTTGGGCACAAATCGGGCTGAGGAATTACTCCAGGTCATCGAGCAGGCCGACCAGCCGATGGTAGTCGATGCCGATGGTCTCAATATGATGGCAACAAAAATCGACATTCTGAATAGATGTCGCGGTCCTCGGCTGGTCACACCGCACCCTGGAGAAATGAAGCGTCTGTTTGACGCCGGCAAAATGCCGCGCGCGAAAATTGCGAAGCAATTCTGCGAGAAATTCCCGGTAACCCTTCTTTTCAAAGGCAGTCGCACGATAGTTTGCCAGCGCGACCGACCGCTCTCCTATAATTCAACCGGGAATCCAGGAATGGCGGCGGGCGGCACCGGTGATGTGTTGACTGGCGTTTGCGCGGCGTTGCTTGGTCAAAAACTCGCCCCTTACGAGGCGGCGCGGTTAGGCGCTTGGCTATGCGGACGCGCCGCAGAAATTGCCGTATTTCAATCCGGACAAAGCGAGGAATCGCTTCTGCCACGCGATGTGATCGACCATCTCGGGTCGGCGTTCAACGATCTGCGCCGTTCATCGGTCTAATTCGGTTCAAATATGATGGGTTATTCCGAGGATGCCGCACTAACAACTGCTGTTCCGACGCAACCGACCTTGTGGAGCAAACTCAAGAAGTCGCTCGGGCCGATCGCCGTTGCCGTGGCAGTGATCATCAAGTTCTTCGCCAAACTCAAGTTTGTGGTTTTGCCGCTGTTAAAGTTTCTTCCCCTCCTCCTCAAGTCGGGCGGCACGATGCTCCTTATGATCTGGGTCTACGCCACGATGTGGGGTTGGAAGTTCGGTGTCGGTTTCGTTCTTCTGCTTTTAGTTCACGAGTGCGGTCATCTGGTGGTGGCAAGAAAGTTCGGGCTCAAAGCCGGCGCGCCGGTGTTTATCCCGTTCATGGGCGCATTCATCGCTCTCAAAGACGCGCCGAAGAACGCGTGGGTCGAAGCCTGCGTTGGAATCGGCGGTCCTTTGCTTGGCACCGCCGGCGCCTTGGTGTGCAACATTCTCGGAGAAACCTTTGATGCTGCAATCTTCACCGCCCTCGCCTGGTTCGGTTATTTCCTGAATCTTTTTAATCTTACGCCGGTTGGAATGCTCGATGGCGGCCGCATCGTGACCGCGCTGTCTCGCTGGTTGTGGATTCCAGGCTTCGCCCTGCTTCTTTGGTTTGGCTGGAAATATCCTAACTTTATTATCTGGCTCCTGGTTCTTGCCTCTTTGCCGCGCTTGTTCTCGCTGTTTCGGAAACGGACGGAAGAAGAACGCCGGTTTTACGAAGTTAAGCCCTCCCAGCGTTGGACGATGTCGTTTCTCTATTTCGGCCTGTTGGCATTGCTAATCTGCGGCATGCAGATCGCCTCGCACGATCTCGAGCGACAAGGTTTACCTGCCCACCGGCGGGTAGATCACCCGGCGCCCGAAGCCGAAGCGGCCTACTGAGCAATCAGTTTTTGGAACCGCCGATCGTTGCGAATCGGATCCCATTCCCAGCGATGTTTTAGATCGTTAACCGTGATGCTGTAATTAGTGCTGTCGACTGCGCCCGGTGTTTTGAGTAGCCGTTCGATCAATTGAATCGCCAGGTCGGCTTCGCCTACCCGGGCATACACCAGCGCCAGGTACGAATTCATGATTGCCCCATCGAGCGCATCTTTCGATTCGGGCTTCAGTTCTACCGCCTTTCGGGCCTCGCGAATCGCTTCATCTTTGCGCCCGGCAAAAGCATAGAACCAGCCCAGGTTTGCGTGACGATCGGCGTTCTGAGGTGCTTCCTTCATCGCCGCCTCAAACACGGGCTGCGCCTCCGCAAAGTACGTCGCCGCGCGCGATGTATCGCCTTCGGCAAGATAGGTCAAACCGATCAGGCAACTCTTGGGGTTAGGGCTGCCGCTGAGGTAACCGATCTCCGTCGCTGACGAACCCTCCAAAATGGCTCGCGCCCCGGTAAAATCTCTCTCGATCATGGCAACTTCCCAGCGACAGCTGGTGACGGTTCCATCGGGATCAGTCCCGGCGGGGACGTCGCTTAGTAATGCCTTGAGTAAGCGAGTTTCCCCTTTCCACATGAAATCGACGTAGCCACTTTGGATTTTGGCAACCAGGGACGCTGGCGCCATCGCCCGCATTTTGGTGGCCCATTCGGCCGCCTGCGGCCATCGCCGCATACTGGTATTGGTAAAAACAAGGTTTCGCACCGTGTTGGCATTCTGTGGATCGATGCTTTGGCTTTTCTCGTACGCCTGGAGCGCCTCCTCCCATCGGCCCTGACGCCGTTTGATCGCTGCGATCAACGCCACAACATCGGCGTTGTTAGGCGACAAGTTGCCCGCAGTTTTGAAGTGCTCCAGCGCTTTGTCGTAATCCTGGTCGACCCAGAGCGCGCATTGGCCCAGTGCGAAATAAGCTTCCGACAGATTCGATTGCAGATTTAATGCAATCTCGGCCTGTTCGCGCGCCTGTTTCGCGTAGGCGGCGATTGGCTCATAGAAATGGTAGATCTCGGCGCAGGTCGACCCCAGTCGAGCGTGCGCCAGCGCAAACTTCGGGTCGAGGTCGATTGCTTTTCGATACAGTTGTTCTGCCTTTCGATAGTCTTCCAACAACGTATCCGGATTATGTTCGATCTGACTGGCCTGCAGGTAAATCAAATAAGCTTCGGTGTTTTCAGTCGGCTTGTGCTCGACCCGCGCTTTTTCGTCCGGCGAAAGGGTGACCCGAAGGGCATCGGCAATCTCCTCAGCCAGCTCTCCCTGCAGGCCTAACGAATCCGCCAGAGTGCGGTCGTAACGATTGGCCCATATGTGGCGGTCGTCGCGGGCGTCAATGAGCTGGACCGTAACCACGATCCGGTCGCCGCTGCGCCGAACACTTCCCTCCAGCACATTCGTCACTTTCAGGGCCTTACTGATCTCGCGCAGGTTGTGCGACTCCTTGCCTCCGCGATATGGCATGACGCTGGTCCGGCTGATCACTCGCAACCCCTGAATACGCGCCAGGCTTGTTAGGATATCGTCCTGAATGCCATCGGCAAAAAATGCATTTTCCTTGTCGTCACTAAAATTCTCGAACGGCAACACCGCGATACTGTTGTCGGACACCGGGCGGGACGATTGCCAAAAGAACCAGGCCCCTATTCCAACCGCGACTAACGACCCCACGGTCGCCATGCCCCAGATAACGATACGGCGCGCTTTGGAAGCCGGCTTTACCGGTGCTTTTTCGGCTTGGGCCAGTTTCACCTTTTCCGGCATCGCCGGATTGCCGACCTGATCGGTATAAAGATTGACTAACGAAATCGGGACACCGTGCTTAACGCTGCATTCACCGATATCATGCAGAAAAGGACGCCACGGACGGGATTGGGATAGATCTTCGGCAGTCCGCTTCGACAAAAGAATGTGGCCGGCGTCCGCGCAATCCATCACCCGCTGGGCAATGTTAATTCCAGCGCCGGCGATATTGTCGCGATCATTCACGTCGTTAATCTTGTTCACCGGGCCGCTATGAATTCCCATGCGAAGCTGAAACTGGGGATTGTCTCGCACCAGCTTGCTGATCTCCACCGCGCATTGAACCGGCGCCTCCGGGCTGTTGAAAAACACCAGCGCCATTCCGTCCCCGGTAGGCAACCTCACCAGTTTCCCCGCCGCGTCAGCCAGCCGGACCTGTTCGGTGCTGCGGACAATGTCGTTCAGTTGCTGCTGCAGTTCTCGCTGATCATCGAGCAGGAGTTTGGAATAACCCACCACATCCATGAACAGGACGTGACCGATCTCTAATTGAACGCCCGGCTCAGAACCAGTCGCCATGCACGGCAAACCGTTCACCGTCCAACGAAAATGTCACGCACGAAAACGATCCGCTGGGTGGTGGACACTTCTGTCAGCAACACCGCCACCCCTGGCCAACCAAACAAATAAAATGTCCATATGGACATTTTATTTGTCGCCAATGCGAATTGGTTTTAAGCAATCAGCTTCTTTTGCCGCCTGCTTCAGGCTTTGAATTCGCCGCAGCCAGGCTTGCCGCCGCAGGTAATCGTGCGGCAACAAAGCGGTCGGCAACAACGGAAACGATCGCTGCGTGGAGGTGCAAACTTCTGTCAGCAACACCGTCACCCCTGGCCAACCAAACAAATAAATTGTCCATATGGACATTTTATTTGTCGCTAATGCGAATTGGTTTTAAGCAATCAGCTTCTTTTGCCACCTGCTTCAGGGTTT
>DATFCK010000323.1:0-4648 GCA_035253185.1 Chthoniobacterales bacterium
CAAAATGGCGGACAATCTCTCCGGCGCAGACGGAAGTCTGTGTCGACGAAAGTAGTGGAGATGTATTTTTAAAAAAAATTGATTCGGGTGAACCGCTGGGCTCGTTCGCGCGAGCCTGGTATATCCCCCTGGGATTCCATCCGTTTGCGTTCTCGTTAGGAGCGCACACCCCGCGCTTGCGTTGCGGAAATGTAGTCGTCCAGCGGCGGTCCTGGACGGTGCATACCGCCGAATTGGGGGCCGGCGATTTCACCGGAGTTTCCACTCAGCTGGCAGTGGCCATCGAGCGCCTGCGGCAGGAAAAACAATGGCCGCGATGTGTCTATATCCGCCCGTCGGAACAGGCCCTGCGACGTAGTGGAGCGGAGGGCCGAGATAAGGATACCAAGCCGGTGTTCATCGACTTTGAGAGCTATCTGTTTCACGAGATTTTTTACCGTTGGCTGGTCAAGGCAGGCGAACTTGAGGTAACTGAGATGTTGCCCGATCGCGATCACCTGTTATGGAACGAACCGGATGGCCGGCGCACATTCGAGCTGCGCACCCTGATTGTGCCGCGTTCATGAGCGGCTCCATGACTTGCCGGCGGAGGCGAACCCCGGTAACGGCGCTTGACCTTGATCGCCCTGGCTACGGCGCCGGAGCGGAGGGCGAACGGCCGCTACGGTTGGTTCGGGTAGGGCCGCAATTCCGATGAAAATAATCGCAGTGGCGAATCAGAAGGGCGGGGTCGGCAAGACTACCACCGCGGTTAATCTCGGTTGGGCCCTGGCCGAGCAGGGCCAGCGCATTCTGCTGGTCGACCTTGATCCCCAGGGAAACGCCACCAGCTCGTTAGGATTGCAGGAAATCGAAAACGGAAGTCTGTACGAATGCCTGATTGCCGGTGTTTCCGTTACCGACAAGATTTTGCCCACCCGCCGCGAGGATTTATTTCTGATTCCAGCCGATCTCGATCTGGCCGGAGCCGAAGTTGAAATCGCCCGAATGTCCGATCATCTGACCCGGCTGGCCCGGACCCTAACCGTTTTCCGAAATGATCAAACTTTTGATTTCGTCTTGATCGATTGTCCGCCTTCGTTAGGTATCCTGATGACGAACGCGCTGGCCGCCGCGGACGAATTGTTAACCCCGATCCAATGTGAGTATTTCGCGCTGGAAGGACTGGTGAAAATCGTCCGGGTGGTGGAACAGATTCGTGACTCCGGCGCAAACGGAAATTTGGAGATCGGCGGAATTGTCATGACCATGTTCGATGGACGCACCAAGCTGAGCGGGCAGGTCGTTGCCGAAGTTCGGGAACATTTCAGTGAGCGCGTTTACCAAACGGTTATTCCGCGAACTGTGCGCCTGAGTGAAGCCCCCAGCTTTGGGCAAAGCATTTTGGAATACGATGCGCGCGGGATCGGGGCGGACGCTTATCGCGCATTGGGTCGCGAATTTCTTCAGCGGCAGCGAAGCTCAGCCCCTGCGGTCTCCAGGTCCCAAACGGATGTACCGATGCGATCCGCCGACGCCCCCTAATCCTTGATTATCGAAAGACTGTTTTCGTGAAATTTTTGACCGGACGATGGGGTGCGCTGTCGCTGCTCCTGCTAATCAATCTTTTCAGCTACATCGACCGGCAGGTGTTAGCAGCGGTGGAACCGCAGATTCGGGAAACATTTTTCGGTGCTGACAATCGCAACGCCATGGCGGTAACCGGTATTCTTGGTACGGCGTTTCTCGTTAGCTACATGATTGCCGCTCCAGCCCTCGGTTGGCTGGCCGATCGGTTTTCAAGATGGGTTGTGATCGGTTGTGCCATCATCCTGTGGAGTCTGGCTAGTGGCGCCTCGGGGTTGGCGGCCACCTTCGCGATTCTTCTGGTCACGCGAATTTTCGTGGGCATTGGCGAAGGAGGCTACGGACCCGCCGCGCCGACGGTATTGGCGGATTTGTTTTCGATCGAAACGCGGGGACGCGTCCTGGCCGTATTTTGCGCGGCGGTACCGGTTGGCACCGCCCTTGGTTACATTATTGGTGGGCTGGTTAGCGAACATTGGGGCTGGCGGTGGGCCTTTTATGTGGTGACACCACCGGGAATTCTCCTGGGGATTCTCTGTTTCTTTCAGCGGGATCCGCGTGCTTCGCGAACAGCCCCTATTGTGCAACGGAACTGGCCCAGCAGAGAAGATTACGCGAGACTGGCCCGGACTCCCTCGTACGTGCTCAATTGCATTGCCCAAACGGCGGTAACATTTGCCGCGGGAGGAATTGGGTTTTGGATTGCCGCCTACCTCAAATACCGCGGTCAGCCAGAAAGCGCGACGAAGTTTTTTGGTCTCATCATCGTGGTCGCTGGCCTCGCTTCCACTTTGCTCGGCGGTTGGGCCGGAGATCGACTGCGGCAAAAGTATCCCGGCTCTTACTTTCTGGTTTCCGGATTCGGTTCGGCGTTAACGTTCCCATTTTTCGTCGCCATGCTGTTCACGCCATTTCCGGCTGCCTGGTTTTTGATGTTTGGAGCCGCCTTTTTCCTTTATCTAAACACCGGACCGTCGAACACGGCTCTGGCCAATGTTTCTCTCCCGAAAGTTCGGGCTTCGGCGTTCGCTCTGAACCTCTTCGTGATTCACTTGTTCGGAGATGCCGCTTCCTATCCCGTGATTGGATTCATTGCCGGTCATACCAATATGACAGTCGCATTTCTGGTTGTGTCGTTCATGTTGCTTATTGCCGCGGCCACCTGGTTTTACGGCATCAAATACCTTCCCAGAGACACCCAAAGAGTAACCGCGGCTACTCAGGCCTAACGATAGCCGCGATGCGATCGCGATTTCTGCAGCGCCCCGCGGAGTGCACCCAGTGCTGCGTAAAGGGCAGGGCTGGCGGTCCGGCCGTGAGTATTCTATACCAGTAGTCCTAGACAGTTCCACCTGATGCAATCGCAGTGCATCCCTTTGATACTTTGCGGCGGGTGCCGAGCTCGGTAGTCACTCATTCGCGAATTTCTCGGTTCGCATGGGCAGTTAGCCACTGTCTCCTTAAAATTACGAAGACTTGTGTTGTGAAACCACGGAACTCCGTTTCTTTTTCGAGAGTCATTCCGTTTTTCTCTGCGACGCGACGTGAGGCGGCGTTGTCGGGATGGATGAGGGAAATTAATCGATCGAACTTCCATTCCGTGAAACCGTGATCGCGAACTGCGCGGGCTGCTTCGGTCGCAAATCCTTTTCCCCAGAAATCGGGGTGTAATCGGTAACCGATTTCGATTTCTGGTTTCTCATCAACCATTTGATGGAAGAAACCGCAGTATCCGATTGGTGTGTCTGTTTCGCGAACGATCACTACGAACTGCGATGGCAGGCCGTCGCGATCCCAGCCGATGATTTTGTCGATCAGTTCCGCGACGCGTTCGCGCGGAAAGTTTCCGGTGGAGAAGCGGATGAAACTTTCGTTCTGAAAGAACTCGGCGAATAGATCGAGGTCGTCGGGGCAGAAGCGGCGGAGGAGGAGGCGTGATGTTTGCAATGTAGGCGTCACCATCGGCAATTGACCGCTGTTATCGTCACAGCGCAAAAATGGATCGGCCGCTGCGCGGGCAATGGTGACGACGTGGAAGCACCGGGTCGTCTCGTCCACTATCACCCTTGGATTCGACTAATTTGGGACGAGACGAGCTCGTCCCTCCGTTTAGCATCGGCCGATCCACCTGACATACAACATTCCTTCGACATTGGTCATTCGTGCTTCGTCATTTCAAATGTTCATTTGAACATTTAACGGTGCTCACTATATTAAAGCGGGGCAGGGAATCATGGAATTGGAACGTAAACTCGCCATTCTCGCTGATGCAGCCAAGTACGATGCTTCCTGCGCCAGCAGTGGAACCACTCGCCGTAATTCGCGGCAAAGCGGCATCGGATCTACCACCGGCACCGGAATTTGTCACAGCTACACGCCCGATGGCCGGTGTGTGTCGCTGCTGAAGATACTGCTCACCAACTATTGCATTTACGATTGTCTTTATTGCATCAACCGGGTTTCGAGCAATGTGCCGCGGGCGCGATTTACGCCGGACGAAGTCGTTAGGCTGACGCTCGATTTTTACCGGCGGAACTACATTGAAGGCTTGTTTCTTAGCTCCGGGATTATTCGTAACCCGGATTACACTATGGAGCAGATCATCGCCGTTGCCCGCACTCTGCGCGTCGATCATGAGTTCCGCGGTTACATTCACTTAAAAACGATTCCGGAAGCGTCACCGGCGTTGATCGAGCAGGCCGGATGTTATGCCGATCGAATCAGCATCAACATTGAACTGCCCACCCCGGCTTCACTGCGGCAGCTCGCACCGGAAAAAAATTTCGAGAACACCCACAACGCGATGACCGCGATTCGGTCGCGCATTGATCAATCAAAGCAGCAGAAGCGGGAAAAGGTGCGACCGCCGAACTTCGCGCCGGCTGGTCAAAGCACCCAGATGGTGGTGGGAGCTGACGATTCCAATGACCGAACCATTTTGCATCAGGCGTCCGACTTGTATTCACGTCATCGATTGCGACGCGTTTATTACTCGGCGTTCAGTCCAATTCCCGACGCTTCATCGCGACTCCCGCTAGTCTCGCCACCATTGGTTAGGGAACATCGGCTTTATCAGGCCGAC
>DATFCK010000324.1:0-4519 GCA_035253185.1 Chthoniobacterales bacterium
ACTTTTAGACCAATTGCCTGGTGCGCTCCGCTCCGCCCCGCTGTCTAATGACACGCCACCGGTAACAGTGGCGCACCTGCTTTTCCGTCGTAATGATAAGCCTGACTACCATGCACGCCCCGGTTGATTTGGCCGATCTGCCACCAGTCGGGTCCAAGCCGGAGCGAGCCCGGTGGCCTTCCGCCGCCTTTCCATTTTCCCGCCTTTTGCTGGCCTCGATCTGCGCGCTGTTAGCCGCGTTTGTCGGCTATCTCGATTATCTTACCGGATACGAACAATCGTTGCTTCTCTTTTACCTCGTTTCAATTGCGGTCGCGGTGTGGTTTGGCGGCCTGTATTTCGGACTTGGTTTTTCCATCTTCAGCGTCGTGGTCTGGGTCGTATCGGACCTTCTGGCCGGCATCGGCATGGTCAGTTTTTGGAATCTGGGAATGGCGTTATCCGCCTACGTCCTGTTTACCTTCATGCTGTCGAAGCTCAGAACGCTGTTGCTTGAACTCGAAGACCGCGTGCGCGAACGCACCAAAGCATTACGACGCGAAATCGCCGAACGCGAACGGTTAGACCGCGAGATATCAACCGTGGCCGACCGCGAGCGCCGGCGTATCGGTCAGGAATTGCACGACAGCGTTTGCCAGCATTTAACCGGAACCGCACTTGCCGCCCAAAGTTTGCGGGACCGGCTTGAACATCGATCGGCGCCAGAAGTTCAGGAGGCGGACAAAGTAATCGATTACATCGAACAGGGGATTGATCTGAGCCGGAATCTGGCCCGCGGATTTTTCTCTCCGGAACTCGACGCCGAAGGATTGGCCTTCGCCTTAAAAAGCCTCGCCTCCAACATGACGGAACGTTTCCAGATTCCGTGCAGTTTTTCCGGTGAAGAAACAGTGAGAGTCGCCGATTCAACGGTGGCGACGCAGTTATACCGCATCGCCCAGGAAGCGGTGATGAATGCGATCAAACACGCTGAAGCGAAATCGATCAGCATCGCGCTGCGCGGAGCGGGGAGGGACGTTACCCTAACCGTCCAGGACAACGGAGTTGGTTTGCCGACGCGTTTGCCCGAACCGCCGGGACTTGGACTGCGATTGATGTCACATGGCGCCGCGCTGATCGGCGCCGAATTCAATATTTCGCGCAACCCTGGTGGCGGAACCACCGTGGCTTGCAAAGTACCAATGCAAACTGAAGTGGAGTTAGGTTAAATGAACGAGAAAAACACAGAAAAATCGGACGCCCGCCAGCGCGTTTTCATCGTAGACGACCATCCGTTAGTCCGCGAAGGCCTGGCTAACTTGATCAATCAACAACCGGACCTGGTGGTTTGCGGGCAGGCCGAGGACGCCGCTCAAGCTTTGGCCGGCATCGGGGCCAGCCGGGCACAGCTCGCCTTGATCGACATTTCGCTCAAGACCGCCTCCGGTCTCGAACTGGTCAAAGACCTGAAAGTTCATCATCCCGAGGTCGCGCTCATTGTTTTGTCGATGCACGACGAAATGTTGTACGCCGAGCGAGCCATCCGCGCGGGGGCGCGCGGTTACGTCATGAAACGTGAGAGCACCAAGGAAGTGCTGACCGCCATTCGCCGGGTAATGCAGGGTGATGTGTACGTTAGTGAGCGAGTGGTAAATCTGATGGCGCGCCGGTTAGGCTCTCCGCGCAAGGCCGCAGCCAGCTCGCCGGTGGAGCAACTCAGCGACCGCGAACTGGAGATCTTCCGCTTGTTAGGCCAGGGCCGCACCACTTCACAGATCGCCGCCGATTTACATCTCAGTTTGAAAACGGTGCAGGCCTACTGCGCGCGGGCGAAGGAAAAATTCGGGGTGGATTCGCTCACCGAACTATTGCGCGCGGCCATTCGGTGGGAAGACGCCAGCCACGTAAAGTAGGCGCTGGGTCAGTCGTTCATAGGGAGAGAAGTAAGCCGTTGAAACGGCTAACCAGGTTTATCGTTCCTGAGATCACCGCGCTAAAGCGCGGTGTTAATGACAAGCGGTGATTCAACGCAGTTTCGAGGGTAACGTATTATTATTATTATTAGCACTGGCCTTCAGGCCGGTGTTAATCGGGACACTCCCAAAGTGCGAGCCGTTTTAACGGCTTTCCAAATGGGGATCGACTTGGTGTCCTACCCGAACTCGTGTAAGAGCATGACCGGTGAAGGTTTTATGCGTTATCGAACCCGGGCGCGCACCGAGCACACGGTTGCGACTGGGCGATTGCGTAACGCGCTATCGCCAGGCCGGGATTGAAGTCACCACCATCAGCGCCCGCCGTTCGAGTTTACGCGAGCGGCTTCGTCTGGTGCGCGAAGCAGGACGGCACGATGTTGTGGTCCTTTTCAAAACGATCGGCTTCAGCGCCCTCGATTTGTACCGGCTTCATCGCCGGAATCCCCGAATCATTTTCGACTACGACGACGCGGTGATGTTTCGCGAACAAAAGTACGGGCGTGCCATAAGGGTTCGCGAGTTCGAGAAGTTTGTTCGAACAATTGAGCATTGTTCGGCGGTTGTAGCCGGCAACGCATTCCTTGCCCGATTCGCCGAGGCCTGCGGAAAGCCGACTACAATCCTGCCGACTCCGGTTGATGTCGGGAAATACGCCGTGCGCGATTCCGAGCCTAACGATCTAACAATTGGCTGGGTGGGACTCAGCGATGGTTTTGTTTATCTTCGTCATATTCAGCCGGCATTGCAGGAACTGACGAAACTGTTTCCCGGTCTGAAGCTGCAGGTCATTTCCGACAAGCCGTTCCAACTCGATGGCGTAAACGTCGATGACCAGGAATGGAAATTGGAACGCGAGCAAACCAATTTGTCCCGCTTCACCATCGGGATCATGCCCCTAACGGATACGCTTTGGACACGGGGAAAGTGCGGTTATAAAATTCTGCAATATATGGCCGCCGGAATTCCTTCGGTGGCGTCCGCAGTAGGTGCGAATATCGACATTGTAACTCACGGCGAGAATGGATTTCTGGCCCGGACCAACGAAGACTGGGTGCGTATGATTGCGACCCTGGCGGATGATGCGGTTCTACGGAAAAAATTTGCTTTGAAGGGACGGCAGCTGGTGGAAAACAGTTATTCGTTGGGTCAGTTTTCGGAGCGTTACATCAGACTGATGCGCGAAGTTGGCGGGCGTGGGAACTAGCGCTGACATTTGATGTAGTGGCGGTCTCTGACCGTCTCAGGATGTTTGCGCACATTAAATAGTGCGCAAATAATGCGACGGTCACAGACCGCCGCTACAGAAGCACCCGTTAGGCTGCATCTGCAGTGTAGCCTAACTTTTGAGCCACCGGATATTTTGTCAGCAAGCTTTGTTGCTCGCTAGCCCATTGAGGGGAATCTGGTTTGGCGGGCCGAATTGTCGCCGCCGCGCGTTGCATTTCCTGATCGGTGAAATGGATGTCGCAGAATGTAGCAAGCCCTCTCAGTTCACCGACTGGATCTGCCTGTAAATCTTCAAATTTCACTCTCCGGTAGTGCTGGGCTTGATCGGCGGTTGCTTCGCCAGTTTCGACGTACTGCATGGCCAGTTCGACGCCGTAATCGAAATCCTGAACCCGGCCGGATGGGGCATCTCCCTTGGCCTGGAACTCCAGCTCGCGCTTTTGAATGCTGGCCGCCACCGCCAGCGGATTCCTAACCACGTGCAGAATCCGGGCTTCCGGAAACAATTCCAGCCAGCAATTGGCGAATAATGTCGTGCGCGGTTCCTTCCATCCCCAAATGACTCCTGATCGTAATCGTCGCTTCAGCCGCCACGCCGTTAGGCTATTACGGTAGCCAAATACCGCCAGATTTTTCAGGTGCTGTTCCAGGTAATTCACGCAGGCGCGTTTTCCGGCGGCAGTTTGAATCGAGGTCAAAAATGGTGTCGGGTCATGCCACGCTGCCCCCAATTCTCCCAGATAGTTCTCGTGCAGACGTTGCATTTCTCGCGGCTCTTCGTGACTGTCCAGTCGTTCACCGAGCTGAAGCCCGAGGAGCTTGAGAGCCTGAGCCGTCGCCGTAGTACCCGAGCGATGGGCGCCGATAATAATTACCGGCGGCCGCGCTCTCCTCAGGGCAGGAAAACTGGCTCCGGTCATATCGGCCAAGCTAGCACAGGGGTGCAAGCGCCGGGAGCCGTACTACTTTGCTATTGACCTGCTCTAGCCTCGCGGCGATGTGAGCGCGGTAGTTAAATCCAGCTCGATGAAATATTTAGTCAGTTCGGTCGTGGGTCTGATACTGTTTTCGGGCGTTGCCGGTGCCGAAGAAACAATAATTCGATTTGGCCATTTTCCTAACGTCACCCACGCGCAGGGAGTCATTGCGCACGCGTTCTCCCGCCAGGGAAAAGGCTGGTTTGAGGAACGCCTTGGCCCCGGCGTCAAAATTGAATGGTACACTTATAATGCCGGACCCTCAGCCATGGAGGCGATTTTCGCTCGTTCGCTGGATCTTACCTATGTCGGTCCTAACCCAGCGCTGAATGCGCATTTGAAATCGAATGGCGCCGAAAT
>DATFCK010000325.1:0-4120 GCA_035253185.1 Chthoniobacterales bacterium
ACAATATCTCGATGATTGTACCGAACAAGGAGTTTATCGACTCAACCGTAACGAACTGGACCTGGGGAGATCCCAAAGTGCGTTTTCGAATTCCGATAGGCGTTGCCTACGGTACCGATGTCAACAAGGTCCGCGAAGCGCTGTTGGCCGCGGCCAGGGAAAATCCGAACACGCTGGAAGATCCTCCGCCTAACGTCTTTTTGGACAAGTTCGGGGACAGCTCGATCAATTTTGAGCTGGTGGTCTGGAGCAGTGAAATGAGCTACCGGCCGCGACGGTACCGCAGCGATCTGAATTTCGCGATTGAGAAACACCTGCGAGCCGCCGGGATCGAAATTCCCTTCCCGCAGCGCGATCTGCACATTCGCGATGGGTCGTTAAAGATCGAACAGGTGGCCGCGGACGATGCGCGCAACGGCGAATCGGCTCAGCCTGCCAGTCGCGCTCAACGGTAGTTTCAGTCCGAAAACAGGCACGAAAGCCGTGCCAAGTGACTGGCGCCAACGCCGGATAGCCTGGCGGTAACTTGAGAAAAGAGCCAAGCGCTGCTAAAAAGTCTCCTCCCGGCGATCCTGCGCCGTCCTGTTTCCTGGCCCATGACACAGCCTGTTCCCACGTTTCCGATTGCCAACGGCGAGATTCAACTGGTTTCGGGCCGAGACCTCGCGAATTACCCGGAGTGGAAGCACGTTTTCGCCGACTCATACAAAGATCACCGTTATTACGAGATCATCGAAGCGACGTTAGACTGTGATTTCGAACATCACTACCTCGTGCTGCGCGCCGCCAACGGAAAAGTTCGCGCGATGCAGCCTCTTTTCGTCGTTAGGCAAAATCTGGTGGAAGGCCTGCGGGGCGCCATCCGGACATTAATTGAACGAATTCGCCGGAAATTTCCGCGATTCCTGACCATGCGAATCCTGATGGTCGGCTGTGCTGCGGGCGAAGGTCACCTGGGGGCGGCCTCGGCCGAGGATAAATTGATGTTGTCCAAGGCGCTTCATTCATCACTGCAGGAGATCGCGCGTCACACCAGGACTTCGCTCGTTGTGCTCAAGGATTTTCCGAGCCAATACCGAACTCCGTTGCAGACCTTTTCCCAAAACGGTTACACCCGGATTCCAAGCATGCCGCTCACCCGTTTAGAACTGAAGTATGCAGATTTCGATCAATATCTGGCGACGTTAGGTAAAGCGACGCGGAAAAATTTGCGCCGGAAATTCCGGGATGCGGAAAGAGCCGGGAAAATCGACCTCGACATTGTCAACGATGTCACTCCCTACGTGAACGAGATTTATCCGCTTTACCGTCAGGTTCACGAACGGTCGCGGTTGAAGTTCGAGACTTTAACGCCGGATTATTTCCGCCGGTTAAGCCGGGAAATGTCGGATCGCACTCGATTTTTTATCTGGCGACGCCACGGCAAAATCATTGCGTTCAGTCTGTGCTTCGTGCACGGCGATACCATTTACGATGAGTATCTGGGGATGGATTACGATGTAGCCCTCGATCTGCATCTTTATTTCTACACCCTGCGCGACATCATCTCATGGGCGATGAGCCAGCGATTGCGCTACTACAGCAGCACTCCTTTGAATTACGATCCCAAGCTGCATCTCAAATGCGATCTGGTTCCGCTCGACTTGTACGTGCGACATACCACTGCTTTGGTTAACCCAATCTTTCGGCTGGCCGCGAGATTTCTGGAACCGACTCGGCACGATCCGGTGCTGCGCAAGTTTCCCAACGCTCAGGCGATGCTCAGCTAATCGACCGCGGCATCGTATCCCCGGCCTAACGAAATGGTCCTGTTCCGGTGGTTCGCCAATCCATGGGTCCAAATCGCGCTCAATGCGTTGATCGTTACGGCCGGAGAGATTTGTCTCAAACTCGGCGCCCGTGAAACCGCGGCACTGACTCAAGCCTGGAATTGGACCGGCGTCACCGGCCTGCTATCGGCCTGGACCTGGATGGGAATTGTGCTCGTTATTCTGAGCCTGGCGAGCTGGCTTTATGTGCTTCGCCATGTGCCGCTCTCGCTGGCCTTTCCGCTGTCAAACGTGGTTCACGTGCTCGTTCCCCTCGCCTGCTGGCTGGTCCTGGGCGAATTGATTTCAACCAGACGCTGGTGGGGAATCACTCTGGTGCTGACCGGCCTGGCTATCGTGGCTAAACCGGTAGCCAGAATTGAGGAAAAGTTGTGAAGATTTTGCCGCTGTTCCTGATTTTGTTAGCGCTGACCGCGTTTGTTAGCGGTCAGCTGTTGTTTAAACACGCGATGACAACCTCGCATAAGGGGTTTGATCGCAACTTTGCCAGATTTTTTGTGCCCGCGATCGGGTGTATGACAGTGTCGTTTTTCCTGACCCTCGGTTTGCTCCAGCGGTTCGACCTTAGCTATGTCTACCCCTTTCAGGGACTGAGTGTGATCTTTGTCAGTCTTCTGGGCGGCATCGTATTGAAAGAAAGGCTGACCATCCGCCTGTTGGTCGGCGCACTCATTATCAGTGCGGGGGTGGTGCTGGTTTCGATCAGTTAGGCTGGAGACTCATGGACGCGGCAGTGGATAAGCTGCTTAACCAATTAACCACGGCCAAATTTTGCCTAACGTGTGAAAGTTAGTATCCCGGATTTGATCCTCCGATGGTCGAGCCATCTTCGGGTGATCGATTTCGGATGCGAACCGCTGTTTCCACCGGGCATAGCGCGGCTTGGAGAATCCTCCGCAAATATCTCCGGCAACGATCTGACATTGCTGGTGAAGCCGCTCCAGCGCCCATTTCAAGTCGGCGCTGGTAAACCGTCCATTCTCCCAGTTGGTTACCGCTTCACTCGCTACCAGGCAGTCGAGGTCGATGGTCACATAAACTCGATGTCCTTTTACAACTCTCAGGAATTCCAGGAAATGATCCTGCCAGTTTGTTGGCAAAATCGCGCCTCGACGACTCTTATCGCCGGCCGCGCGACCATTGGCCCAGGCGTGCAATTCCAGGCGTCCTGATCGTTCCGCGCGGCGATTGCCAAATATCTGTCGCGGCCACCAGCATTCGAAATTTCCGCAGCCCCAGACGCTCACCTTCTGCACCTGAGACAACTCGAGCGCCCGATTCACCCATCCGCCACAGCCCCATTTTGGGGGGCGCACATCCCAGTCAGGATGATTATCGAATGAAACCAGAACAATTGGTCCCTGAACTCGGCGCAGACACAAACCGGTTAGGTGATGAAAATCACCCGAACCGTAGAGCAGAAAGGGAGGCAGCTTTGATCCAACTTCATCGAAGAACTCGTTGATCAATTTGCGCGGCGCCGAGAATCGCAGTTGCGGGCCCCAATCCGTTGCGTCCACAGTTGGGCGAACGACGGTGTTCCCCCTCCAGGCACCGTCCAGGTCGAGATGCAGCGCTTCCGGCAAAGCGTCAGCGTTGAGGCGAATTACCGGAGCCGCGAGTGAGAGCGACCCATCGCCTGGTCCGACTGACTGGTCGGAGCCAGGAGCTTCGCGTAATTGAAGAGAACCCGAACCAATTTTGGATCCAGCTGTGCGACCGAGTGGCAAAAGGGATTGGAGACAGATTCACGCAATGCCAATTTTCATTGCGATTATGGCAATGGTCACGCCAGCTGCTTAAGATCCAAACATTACGCTTTGGAATACTCTTCTGGACCGCTGGAACCGTCTGGGGGCGTGAAGAAAACGCGGAAGTCAGCTGCATGAATACGTGGAAATCGTTGGGGAGTGTTCCTTAGTTCTCGGAAAAAATCAATCACCGCCTGGGGTCCGTCCGATGGGCTTTAAATCGCCGCATCCACGCAAATTACGAACGTAATGCGAATGAGCTGTGATGAATCACGAAGGGGCTCGTCGTCATCCACCGGAAAAGAAGCCCCGTCGTCCCGACCGCGAGCGGCCTAGCCAAGGACGGCAGCCTGGTAATTCCCACCCCGAGCCTCCCAAAACCATCTTTTGCCGGGTCCGCGACGCATTCCACGTGTTCGCTCGAAAATCGTCCGACGTTCTGGGCAGCCCGTGGGCATTCATCACCGCAATCGCCATCATTGTAAGCTGGGCGGTCACTGGCCCGATGTTCGGTTTCTCCGACACCTGGCAGCTGGTGAT
>DATFCK010000326.1:0-6271 GCA_035253185.1 Chthoniobacterales bacterium
GATGAGAATGAGTAAGGTGATCATCCCAGCCAGACGTAGAGAATTAACAATGCGACCATACCGACAGCGATCGCGCCCAGATAGGTCTGAATCTGTCCGGAATGTCTTCTCGACATCAGCCCGCTAAGACCGCGCGTGCCCTGAACGCCTTGATCGACGCCGGCGTTGATCGCGCGCTCGTCAACCTGTCGAGTAACGATACCGAGTCCCTGTCCGACCGCACCGGTTAGTCTAACGAGGCCGTCCCATATATAACGATCCATCCAATCCGCCAGTATTGCCGCAATTTTCGCCAGCCGGATGACGGTGACTGCGTAGAGCTCATCCAGCCACATTCGATTGGCTAAAAACTTGAACACGCCCGGCACCGCGCGTTCAATCGGATCGATATCAGCGACGTTCCGGTAGATCAAAAAGGCCGCGCCGATGCCACCCGCCACCAGTGCCGCTGACACCAGAATCATCGGGTGAAACAATTCTGCCGGATTGAAGTGGGAGGTTTTGCCGGAGAGATAATCGTTAAGCCAGGGATAGGCCGGGGTCAGAATCACGCTCAAACCTACGGTGCCGATCGCGAGTACCATCAGGGGCACGGTCATGTTGAACCGGTTTTCGTGCGCATGCACCGCTGAGCCGGCGCGCCGGCCAAAGAACACGAACAACATCTGGCGAGTCATGTAGAACGCGGTCAGAACCACCCCGGCCAAAACCAGATAATACGGGAGATGAGATTTCGGCCAGTGCGCGGTCGCATCGACAATGGCTTCCTTCGTCCAGGCGCCGGAGAAGAACAGCGGCACCCCGCTCAAGCTCAACATTCCAATGGTGTAAGTCGCGAACGTGATCGGCATCGCGCCGCGAAGTCCGCGCATCTTGCGAATATCCTGCTCGTGATGACAGGCATGGATTACCGAACCGGCGCCCAGAAACAGCAGCGCCTTGAAGAAGCCGTGCGCCAGCAAATGCATCATTCCCGCGATGACCCCGCCCACGCCTAACGAAACCATCATCAGGCCGAGCTGCGACACCGTTGAATAGGCGAGGATCCGTTTGATATCGAATTGCGCGACGGCAATAAGCGCCGCCATTAATGCCGTGATTACCCCTAACCAGACGACCATGGTGAGGGACGGCGTTACGCCGGCGACGGCACCGTGAGCAAACAAAGGAAATACCCGTGCCACCAGGAACACACCAGCCGCCACCATGGTTGCGGCATGGATCAGCGCGCTCACCGGCGTTGGACCCTCCATCGCGTCCGGAAGCCAGACGTGGAGCGGGAATTGTCCGGATTTGCCGACGGCGCCGCAGAAAATAAGCAGCGCGATTGAGGTAACGCCGGCTCCAAGCGCAATCAAAGCGCTGTTTTCGAGACAGCCGTTGCCATTATCATAGAACAGCAGGGTGCCGCTGCTTCCGTACAGCCACAATAGGGCCACAAAAAACGCCAGGTCACCAATGCGCGTGGTGATAAACGCTTTTTTGGCGGCCGCGGCTGCGCTCGGCCGTTCAATCCAGAAACCAATTAACAAGTAGGAAGCGAGACCGACCAATTCCCAACAGATAAAGAGAAGGAGTAAACTGTTGGCGATAACGACGCCGAGCATCGCCGCGGAAAAGAATGAGAGATAGGCGAAGAACCGCGAGAAATTCTTGTCGTCGGCCATGTAACCGGTGCTGAACACGAAAATGCAAAGGCCGACCAAAGTGATCATGACCAGCATCGATCCGGCGAGCGGATCCAGCACCCAGCCTAACCGCAATGATTGCTCGCCAAAGGTGAACCAGGTGAAGTTTTGAATGGCGCGGAATCCCGGTGTTTGAAGGGTGACCAGGAAAGCGCTGAATGAAAGAACGAGCGCTGCAATTTGGCCGGCGATCGCGAACAGGACGGCCGGGCCGCGACGTTTTTTGGCAAACGCGAGGATCAACAACGACGCGCCCAATGGGATCGCCGGAATCAGCCAGAGATAGGTGGTGATCCAAGAAGACATCACGAAGAAAGACGACAACGTTCAACGTTCAACGTCCAACGCTCAACGCTCAATGGCTCTGAATGGTTAGGTAATGGCGCAATACCAAGCGGTGACTGCAATAAAACTGAGCGAGTCGGGAGCAAGCGGGTTTGGATTGGACGTTGGACGTTGAGCGTTGAGCGTTGAACGTTGAATTCCCGCTTTCTCATCTATCCTTTGAGTTGATCGAGCCGGTCGACATTGGTGGTGCGGTAGTGCCGATAAATCGCGATCACCAATGCCAATCCCACCGCCGCTTCGGCCGCGGCAATCGCGATTGCGAAAATGGCAAACATCAGACCGGTTGGATCGCGTGGTTCAGGAGTGAACCGCCAAAACGCGACAAAATTCAGATTCGCCGCTGCCAGCATCAGCTCGATCCCGATCAGGATAAAGATCGCATGGCGACGGCTCAAAGCAGCCAGCAGACCGACGCTGAACAGGACGGCGGAGATGATCAGGATGAATTGGAGGGTGAGGGTCACGATGAGATCGTTGAATCGTTGAACCGTTGAACCGTTGAACCGGGTTCCCAGCTTGCATCGTCGAGGATTTGATCGACTTCTTCTTCGCTAAGCCCGTAAGCCGGAGAAGATTCGTTTAATCGGATGGAACTACCAGCCTTCCGTTGACGCAGGTAACGCAGATATCCGTTAAGAACCTGATAAATGCGCCATCCTTGTTCTTTCAGTTCAGAGATCTTAACTGCCTCCAAATATTCTTCATCTGAACAGACATTGAGATCGTCGATTAACTCTTGTAACGAGCCCCTGGATTGAAGCCCGAATTTAATTTGCTCAAGGTAGTAAGATCGCCCGTGAGCTTCCGCGATGTTATTCGTCAGCGAAACAGCTGCGCGTCGAATTTGATTTGCAAGCGCATATTTTTCTTCTTCCGGTAATCTGCGGGCCCCTCGATACATAGCTTTGCGAAACTCACGAGCAACCTGGTAAGCTTCCAAATCTTCGAATGTTCGGAACGGCGTCCCGTCGTTTTCGTGCGGTTTCATCATATTGGCCTCCGGTTCAACGATTCAACGATTCAACGGTTCAACGTCTTCTCCTCCGTCACCAGCACCAGCGCGCCAATCAAAGCCGCAGTTAGCACAAGTCCGACACATTGCAGCGGCCACACATAATCGGTCATCAGCGTTTCTCCGATTTGCTTTACTGTTAACGGATCCACGTTCGGGGGTCCTACCGCCAGGTCGGGCGTTTGCAAAATTGCCCAGATCAATCCCGTCAATACCGCACCGGCGACCAAAACAGCCGTCCAGTTGAATCGTTGCTCAGTATTATTCTCGCGTCGCGTCAGCAGAATGGTGAAGACGATCAAGACTGCGACCGCGCCCACGTACACGAATATTTGGACCAGACCAACGAACTCGGCCCCGAGAAGAAAATAAAATGCCGCCAGACCGCCAAAGGCCACAACCAGGCTTAAAGCAGCGTGAATCAGTCGCGGCATCAGGGCCGCCGCTAAACCAGCAGCCAGGGTTAGGACCGATATGCCGATAAGTGCGACGCCGATCATTCCGCGAATCGATAGGTGCGCTGGGCGAACTTCTTTTTCGTGTCCAGCAAGCTCGATAGCAGTAGATAAACGGCCGCGACTACGGCTAACGACGCCAGCCAGCCGCTGAGTCCGCGCCCCGCATAAAACCAGACCGCCGCCGCGATGATGCAGGTAAACGCCATCGGCAACATGAACTTCCACGCGAAATTCATCACCTGGTCCACTCGCGTTCGCGGCAAAGTTCCGCGCACCCAGATAAACACGAATATCAACGCGCCCAGCTTGGCGAAGAACCAGACGTAAGATGGGATGAAATCAAAAATCGGAAGCGGCGCGTGCCAGCCGCCCAGAAAAAGGGTCACCGCCAGCCCGCTTACCGCGAACATGCCGAAATATTCCGCCATGAAAAAGTTAGCATATTTGAATCCGGAATATTCGGTCATGTGCCCGGCCACGATTTCTGATTCGCCTTCGGGAACGTCGAACGGCGTCCGGTTCGATTCGACCAGACCGGAAATGAAGAAGAGAAGAAATGCAGCCGCGCCCCACGGTTTGAAGACGAACCAATGGGGGACCACGCCATAACTGTGGCCGGCCTGCGCCGCCACGATCGCGTCCGGGATTAACGAACCAACGACCATCACCACGGGTAGGGTAGTGATAATGAGCGGCAATTCGTAGCTGACCATTTGGGCGATTGCCCGCATCGCGCCTAACATCGAAAATTTGTTGTTGCTGCCCCAACCGGCCATGAATACGCCGAGCTCGGTGGTGGATCCGATGGCAAAGAAGTACAGGATTCCGCCGTCGATGGCGAATGCGGTCATGTTTCGACCGTAAGGGATAACCCCGAGCGTAAGGATGGCGGCCGCCGCAATCAGGATCGGCGCGATGAAGTGAACAAGTTTATCGGCGCGCGCCGGAACGATGTCCTCTTTGATCAACATTTTTATGCCATCGGCCACCGGCTGGAAAAGGCCGAATGGACCAACCCGATTGGGGCCGTAACGGTTCTGGATCCGGCCCAGGATTTTTCTCTCGAGTACGGAAATCAGGGCAAACAGGCTCAGAAACACGCCGAGCACGGCGCCGATATTGATCAGAACCGAGACGATTTGAATCACCAGTTCGGGGGCACCGGCATCAGCCAGCCGGCTAAGGAGCAGTTGCTTGAGATTGACGAAAATCTGGTCGACAGCGCCACCGGTCACGACCGTGAAGAAAAGCGGTGGGGCGTTGTTTTAGCAAGGAGTTTTCTGGGGAACGCTAAACCGTTAAAGTTTCGCGCGAAGCGCCTTGGAGTGCGGTGCGTCCCCGCACCGCTTTGGACTTGATGAGACGATTCTTCTCATGTCACAGAATCACTGATAGCCGTATGGTTATGCCGGACAGCTGGCCGCACGCGCCTCCACATCAATTCATCGCCGGTGGCACGTATATGATCACGGCGGCAACCCTTCATCGGCGACACCTGTTTGAAACTGACACAAAGCTAGATTGCTTTTGTAACACGACGATCGAGTTAGCGAAAAAATATTCGCTACTTCTCCAAGCATGGGCATTTTTTTCGAACCATTATCACCTGATCATCGGATTCGAGAGTGCCAGCGTTTCGCATCGCGATTTCATCCGACACTTGCATCGGGCTCTGGCGATCGAGCTCAATTCCTTCGACAACACTCCTAATCGCCGAGTGATGTATCAATTTTGGGACACGCACCTGACCTTCGAGAAGTCGTGGCTGGCGCGCTTGAATTATGTTCATCAAAATGCGGTTCACCATCGGTTAGTTACCGTGGCGTCGAAATATCGATGGTGTTCCGCCCGATGGTTCGAAACGAATGCGCGCGATGCGTTTGTGAAGACTGTTTATTCGTTTAAAACAGACAAACTGAATGTGCCCGACGATTTCTGAAGGGAAACCGTTGGTCCCAAAGCGGTGCGGGGACGCACCGCACTCCAAAGCGCTTCGCGCGAAATGTGTGCAGCCATCCACTCATTGTTATGTCAATAGTCAGTGGTCAGTGGTCGCATCTGACGAAGTCAGATATTACTTCCGCTCGACCTCAATTTTTGCCTAACGACTTCGAAGAAGGTTTGCGCCACCACTTCGTTTTCACACATTTTGTCGGTAGAGATCTGCTGCTTAGACATTCCCATGCTTGTCGCCAGATGATGCGATTAAATTCTGCCTATGGACGGCGACAAATAGTCCTTATCAGGATTGACAATTTAGGCCCGTTCTGATTCAACTCGTTAACAACGCAGAAGGAACTCCAAATCACATTCCGGACAAATCGTGAAATTTGCACTCAAACTGGTAAGGAATAGCGGCGCATTATTCACGGTCGCGTTTCTTTCGCTCGCCGCTACCTCTCATGCTGCGACCATCAGCTGGGGTGCGGCCCAGGACATCACCTCGAACGCCGATGTGAGTTTAAGTGGGACGCTGGTGCGGGCGTTCGATGTTGTCGGCTCCGGGACCACCATCAATGGCGTGCTGTTCGAGCCGCTGGCGCCGGGAACTACTGTTGGCAATTTTACCCTCGGACCTGCCGGCGTTGCCGGAACCGGTGCCAATTCCAGTCTCTCACCGGAGTATCAAGCGATGCTGCACGGAGCCGCCTTCACTGTAGATAATTCGACAATCACGCTGACCATCAATGGCCTCAGCGTCGGTGAAACCTATCTGTTCCAATGGTGGAGCAACACCAGGCTTGCACTCGCCGACACCCTGACTT
>DATFCK010000327.1:0-4763 GCA_035253185.1 Chthoniobacterales bacterium
AACAACGCAAACTGGCCGCAATCATGTTTACCGACATGGTGGGCTACAGCGCGCTGAGCCAGCGCGACGAAAAGCTTGCCCAGGAACTACTGGAACAACATCGCAAGTTGCTCCGGGGAATCTTTCCGCGGTTCAACGGAACTGAAATAAAAACCATTGGTGACGCATTTCTGGTAGAGTTCAACAGCGCGTTGGAAGCGGCCCAATGCGCAATCGAGATCCAGCGCGCGCTGGCCAAGCGCAATGCCGATATTGCACCTGATCGGCGGATCGAACTCAAAATCGGTATTCACATCGGCGATGTGGTGCATCGCGACGGTGATGTCTATGGCGACGGAGTAAATATCGCGTCACGGATTGAGCCGCTAGCCGGCGCTGGCGGTGTTTGTGTGTCGATGGATGTCGAAAGGCAGATTCGTAACGCGTTGGAGGCGCGGTTTGAGAAACTCGCGCCGACTGAGTTGAAAAATATTTCGGTGGCGATGGATTTGTTTCGCATCGTGCTGCCCTGGGAACAGGCGCAAAACGCAGAATTGGGGGCAACAACCGTTAGGCGGCGCTCTCTGCCCGTTTCGCGGCTGGCGTGGATCGGCGCCGCGGTCCTTCTCGCTCTCGCCGGCGCCGGTTGGTGGATTGCTCATCAATCGACATCACCCTCCGCCCCGGGGGTGGAGCGGACCGTCGGCCACAAATCGATCGCGGTGCTGCCATTAGTCAACACCAGCGGTGACCCTAACAATGAATATTTCTCCGATGGCTTATCCGAAGAGTTGATCGCGGTGCTGGCCAAGATTCCAGACCTCACTGTGATTGGCCGCAGTTCGTCTTTTCTTTTCAAAGGCCAGTCAAGCGACAGCGCGAGCATCGGTCAAAAACTCGGCGTGGCGCATCTGATCGAAGGAAGCGTGCGCCGACAGGGCGATCGGGTGCGGATTGTGGCGGAGCTGATTCAGGCCAGCAATGGCCGTTCACTCTGGTCTGACACTTTCGATCGCGAACTGAAGGACGTGTTCGCGGTCCAGTCCGAGATCGCACAGGCGGTGGCAGATCAGATGAAGGTGAAGTTGTTAGGTGAAAAGCCCCGTTCGGACGCCGCGCCATCGAATCAGAACCCGGCTGCTTACAACGCCGTCCTGCAGTCCAACTTTCACTTTCAGCAGCAGACCGTGGCCGGCCTGCGACAGGCGATTAGCTACGCCGAAGAAGCTACCCGGCTTGATCCTAACTACGCCCTGGCCTGGGCCAGGCTCTCGGCCGCATGGCGACAATACGGCGCTACCTTCGCCACCGATGACGCGGATAATGAAAAAGCCTATGCCGCAGCGCGGGCGGCTGCGAATAAAGCGATCAGTCTTGCCCCCAATTCGGTTGAGGCGCTAACCGCGGCGGGCTGGGTTCACATGAATCCCGACTTGAACTTTCAGGCAGCAGAGAAACAGTTTCGCCGCGCGCTCGACCTGGCTCCGGGCCACGGGCCCGCCAAACTTGCACTGGCCTACTGTTTGATGGCTCAGGGAAAAGCCAGTGAATCGGAGAGAATCACTCGCGAAGCCAGTTCGGCTGATCCGTTATTGGTGAACGTCTGGTACAACCTCGGGCGGCTGTCGTTAGGCGCCGGCCGTTACCAGGAGGCGGAGGAAACCTTTCGCAAGGCTCTCGAGATTCAACCGCAAGCTGCCCGAATCCATACCTATCTCGTCACCCTCGATATCTTGCGAAACAATCCAACGGGCGCGATGCAGCACGCTCAGGAGGAGCCGGACGGGTTCTGGCACGACTATGCCGTGGCCCTGGCCCTGCAAGTGGGAAATGATCAGCCCAAGGCCGATAGCGCGCTTCGGAGTTTCTCCGAAAAATATGCAACCAACGGCGCCTATCAGGTAGCAACGCTTTACGGTCTTCGCCACGAGCCGGACCAGATGTTTCAGTGGTTGGAGAAGGCATATGCCACTCACGATTCCGGTCTGACTCAACTGAGCATTACTCCTTTTATCGTGAGTTATCGCCACGACCCGCGTTACATCGCTCTTTGTCAAAAACTCGGTATTCAGGTCTCCCGATGACCGATAAATCCTCCTTCTTTGCCGAGCTGAAGCGCCGCAATGTTTACAAGGTGGCCATCACCTACGCGGTAGTGGCGTGGTTGTTGGTCCAGGCCGCGTCCATTTTGCTGCCGACCTTTGAGGCCCCGGGCTGGGTGATGAAGGCGCTGGTGATTTTGATTGGTCTGGGATTTGTCATCACGGTGATGATTTCCTGGGCGTTTGAAGCGACGCCGGAAGGTTTGAAACGCACCGAAAACGTCGATCACGCCGCGCAGCCGATTTGGAGCCGCAGCAAGTTTGCCGCGTTCGTGGCTATAGTTGCGGTTATGGCGAGCGCATTGTTAGGCTATCGATTGTGGCAAAAGCAAAACGTTTCGCCTGGAAAGGCGGCCCATGCGGCTGGCCCCGAAGCGGCCGCAAAAATTTCTGCAAAATCGATCGCGGTGCTGCCTTTCGAGAATCTTAGTGAAGACAAAAGCGCCACTTACTTTGCCGACGGTATCCAGGATCAAATCCTAACGAAGCTTGCCAGTATTGCCGATCTCAAGGTGATCTCCCGGACTTCAACCGCGAAGTACAAGAGCAAACCGGAAGATCTGAAGACGGTGTCGCAACAGCTCGGCGTGGCCAATGTGCTCGAGGGAACAGTGCAGAAAGCCGGCGAAAAAGTTCGCATCAACGTTCAGCTCCTCGACGCACGAGCCGACTCACATCTCTGGGCGAAAACATACGATCGTGACATCCAGGACATTTTCGCGGTCCAAAGTGAAGTCGCCCAGGAAGTCGCTGATTCACTGAAAGCGAAATTGTCGCCGACGGAAGCCAACACGGTCGCGACGGTACCGACCCAAGACACCGCTGCTTTTGATCTTTTCCTCAAGGGCGAATTCGAGCAACGGGTCGCCAACAGCAATTTCCGTCGGGAGTCATTCGACCAGGCGGTGCGTTGGTACAAGGAAGCCATAGCACGCGACCCGAACTTCGCACTGGCCATCGCGCAATTGGCGATATGCCAGCTGCGGCGTCATTGGCTAACCGATCCGTTAAGCGATGCGGAATTAAAGGAGACAGGCGAGTTCGCCCGAAAGGCGCTGGCCCTCGCGCCTGATCTGGCCGAAGCACATGTTGCGGTTGGTTTATTTCATTACTATGGCTTTCGCGAGTATGAACAGGCCCTAACCGAGTTTCAACGTGCTCTCCAGATCCAACCTAACAATGCCGTGGCTATCTCGTTCGTCGCCTACGTCCACCGGCGACAGGGCAAATGGGATCGAACCTTGGACGAGCTAAAAAGATCGAGCGAACTGGACCCGCGAAATCCTTATGCCATCGGAGGTCTCGCCGAAACCAATATCTTTCTGCGCAGGTGGAAAGAAGCCGCGGAATTCGCCCAGCGCGGACTCATCCTCGATCCGCACGAGGCCACCTGCATGCGGATGTTGCTGCTCAGTTCTTTGAACCAAACCGGAAACGCGCAGGAACCTTTGCGACTTCTCGCCGCATTTCCGGCGGACGACCTTCTGCTTCCCAACACCGGCACGTATGACATGATGACTGGGACTCGCAGCGAGTTTCTAGTTTTGGCCCGCAACTTCGAGGGCGCAATAAAAGCGTTGGAATCCAGCACGGCTGCGGCCATCAACGAAAGGCAGCGATTCGCGGCGAAACCGATGATTCGCTTACTGGCCGGCAATGTTGCTGGCTCGAACCCTGACGCGGAGAAAGCACGCGAGCTATTGGAGGCGAGATTGCGTGAGCATCCCCAGGACTTTCGTTCGCTGAGAACGCTGAGCTGGGTTTATCTGGTTCTCAATCGCCCTGGCGATGCGATCAACATTGCCCGGCAGGCAGTGGAGTTGCTGCCGCTCGAGAAAGACGCTGTGCTCGGCTCCGGTAACCTGGCCGGTCTGGCCGAAATTCAGGCACGCACCGGCGCGACTAACGACGCAGTAGAAAATCTGAGAAAACTTCTCTCCGTTCCGTCCGGCGAGACGGTTTCAATCGCGCGATTGAAGCTCGATCCGATCTGGGACCCGATCCGCAACGATCCCGGGTTTCAACAGCTGCTTGCCGGAAACGAACGAATTGGCCCCTAACGAGGAGTCGATGCCCCGGCCCGTCCGATACGATAATTCGCCTAACGATGTCGGGTTTCTGGCCCGGATCGCCCTTAACCTGACCAGTTGGACCGAGCGCTGGGTCCCGGATGCATTCATTTTCGCCCTGATCGCGACCGTAATCGTGGTGATCGCGGGCGTCGTCTTCACCCCTTCGACCATTCCCCAGGTGATCGATGCCTGGGGCAAAGGGTTTTGGGAATTGATCCCGTTCACCCTGCAAATGTCGCTGATCATCATCACCGGCCACGTGCTCGCCACTTCACCGCCGGTGGGACGTGTCATCCGCGCGCTGGCAGCGTGGCCGCGGACTCCGCGCAACGCCGTGGCGCTGGTGGCGATGTTCGCCATGGTCAGCTCGTGGTTCAACTGGGGTTTCAGCTTGATCTTCAGCGCGGTTCTGGCCAAGGAGGTCGCGCGCCGCCTGACCGGGGTGGATTATCGCGCCCTGGCCGCGGCCAGTTTTCTCGGGCTCGGCAGCGTTTGGGCCCAGGGCTTGAGCGGATCCGCCGCACTCCAAATGGCGACACCCGGCGCGTTGCAGCCGCAGATCCGCGATATTGTGGCCGGCGGCGGCATTGTGCCTAACGGGATCATCTCG
>DATFCK010000328.1:0-2788 GCA_035253185.1 Chthoniobacterales bacterium
TCCGGGGCCGCGCTCGCTCTATTATAGAGAATACGGCGGTCGCCGGGCCAAGCGAACCCCCAGCCATGGCCCAGATAATCCTTCGACCGGCGGGCTAGGGCCCGGTTAACGCCATCGGGTCCAAACACACCGGAGTAGATCCAACATCCACAGGCGGTCGATCCGTCGGCTTTGAGTTTCGGATAGCCGTCAATCTGCCGGCCGTGGTGTAGTCTCCGTTCCCGATCGTGCGTAAAAACGTCGCCATCTCCTTCTACTGGCGCCAATTCCATTGAGCGTTGAGCGGTGGGAGTTGGGCGTTGGAGGTTGATTTCCTCCGCTTCCATTCGGCGTTCGATGTTCGGTGTTCGACGTTCGGCGTTTGCTTCGGCTTCAAGGGTATCCCACCCATTCATCTCGGCCAAAACCGCCTCCATCTTCGGTTCCCCTGCTTCATCTTCCGGATACCACCAATCCAGAGCACGCAACGGCTCATCCAGCGGATCAGCAGAAGCCCTGGCCTTCTCAATTAACCGAAGCGCGAGCTGATGCATAAACCACGACTCCGACCGCGCCTCCCCCGGCGGATCGATGGCTTTTTCCCGCCATTGCACCAGCCGCTGGGTGTTGGTGAATGCGCCTTCCTTTTCGGCATGACCCGCTGCCGGGAAGAAAAACACCTCGGTATCGATATCTTTAGTCTCCAGTTCAGCTCGCTCAATTTCAGGCGAATCACGCCAGAACGTGGCCGGTTCGATTTCGACCATGTCGCGAATAACCAGCCATTTCAGTTTCGATAGCGCGCTTCGCTGAAATCGGGAGTTCGGCGCGGCCACGGCCGGATTCTGACCCATCATGAACATGCCTTCGATTTTGCCGTCGGCCATTTCGTAGAGGTACTCGAAGAAAGAATGATTAGCCGTGATCTTGGGCACCCAATCATATCCGAAATCGTTTTCCGGCGTGGCGCTCCTGCCGTAATACGCCTTTAGCATGCTGACGAAGTAGGCCGCATAATTGCTCCACAAGCCGGTGGGCTTGGTCTGGTTCGCCAGATACTCGAGTAATGTGTTTTCGGTTCCGTCGCCTCGCGGCATCGCCAGATAACCTGGCAGGATGTCGTAGAGAGTCGGGACATCGGTTGAACCCTGGATCGATGCATGTCCGCGCAACGCCAGAATCCCCCCGCCTGGCCGTCCGATGTTGCCTAACAGGAGCTGCAACACCGCCGCCGTTCGAATGATTTGGACGCCTTTGGAATGTTGGGTCCAGCCGACGGCATAACAAATCGCCGCGGTTTTATCCGGTCCCGAAGCCCTAACCATCGCATCGGCGACCTTCTGAAACAGCTCCGGCGGAATGCCGCAGATCTTTTCCACGATTTCCGGCGTGTATCGCGCAAAGTGCCGCTTCAACGCCTGAAGCACGCACCGCGGATGCTTCAATGTCAGATCGCGTTTCGGAAAACTCAGACCTTCACCTTCGTAGAGCCAGCTTTGCCCATCGTAGGAACGTTCCTCCTCGTTCCAGCCCGAGAAAAATCCGGTAGCGCCTTCTTCCGGATCACGAAAATCTTCGCGCAGAATGCACGATGCGTTGGTGTAATGGGCCACATAATCGCGAAAGAACAGCTCATTTTCGAGCACATGCCTAACGAGGCCGCCGAGAAACGCAATGTCGCTTCCGGCGCGGATCGGAACCCAGATATCGGCCAGTGCGCTGGTCCGGGAGAACCGCGGATCCACATGAATAATGGTGGCACCACGCTCTTTCGCCTTAACCACCCAACGGAATCCAACCGGGTGCGCTTCGGCCATCGACGATCCTTCGATCAGGATGCAATCGGCGTTAGCCAGATCTTGTTGCGCGGTCGTAGCTCCGCCCCGGCCGAATGAGGTGCCCAGACCGGGCACCGTGCTGCTATGTCATATCCGCGCCTGGTTGGAAATGCATACCATTCCCAGGCCCAACGTAAACAGTTTCCGGATCAGATAATTCTCTTCGTTATCAAGCGTCGCCCCGCCGAGGTGACAAATGGCGGTGGTGTGATTCACGATCACGCCATTCTTTTTGTGAACGAACGTGCGTTTGCGCGATTCCCAAACTCGGTCGGCGACCATGTCCATTGCGCGATCCAAACTGAGCTCCGTCCATTCCGTCGCGCGCGGCGCGCGATACTTCACTTTGGTCTCGCGACGATCGTGGGTCAGCAGCTGATAAGATGCGGCGCCTTTCGGGCAAAGATTTCCCTGGTTAATCGGACTCGCCGGATCGCCCTCGATCGAAATGAGTTTGCCGTTCTTGTGATAAATGAGTTGGCCGCATCCAACGCCGCAATAAGGACAAACCGATCGGGCCACTCGCGCGTCATCGGTGCGCGCGCGCAAAGCTCGCGTCTTATCCGACATGGCATCCATTCCAGTGCCATCGGAACGATTGCGGATCTGCCGGATCAACGGCCACTTGGACAGCAAAGCAGCGAGCGACGCCATCGCTCGCACATTCAACTAACTGTCACGCCGTAGTCAAACAAATGCGGACGATATAAATGTAAACGTACCGCCGGTGGCAATGAGCTCCACTGACTGATTAGATGAAGCGTAACATAAGCTCGCCGACGACTCAGGCGGGCGCCCAATGAACTTGACTGCTTTAAGCAGTCAAGTCTAACCGAGCCGCGGTCCGTGAAACGCGAGGGCGCGTTCACCTGCAGGCGAGGCGCCTGCGCTCCGGGAAAATGAACAAAAAAAGCGCGGCCGGGAAATTTAGTTCCCGACCGCGCCAGCTTTTCTCCTGCTATTGTACTGTC
>DATFCK010000329.1:0-7335 GCA_035253185.1 Chthoniobacterales bacterium
GTTCCATCCGACCGGCATGGTCTGGCCGCCGAGCGTCCGCGGAATTCTGGTGACCGAAGGCGTGCGCGGTGAAGGGGGAATCCTAACGAACAAGGAGGGGCGCCGATTTATGTTCGACGACATTCCCGCTAACTACAAAGCGCAAACCGCCGATAACGAGGAGGAGGGCTGGCGTTATTGTCAGGGTGATAAAAACGCGCGGCGTCCCCCTGAGTTGTTGACGCGGGATCACGTGGCCCGCTGCATTGTGCGCGAAATCAAGGAAGGCCGCGGCAGTCCGCACGGAGGTGTGTTCCTGGATATCGCGTGGATTAAATCGAAAATCTCAAATGCGCCGGAGCATATCAAACGAAAGCTGCCGAGCATGTATCATCAGTTCAAGCAACTCGCTGATATCGATATTACCGACCAGCCGATGGAGGTCGGCCCAACGACGCATTACATCATGGGCGGGATCCACGTCCATCCGGATACCCAAATGTCGCGGGTGCCGGGCTTATTCGCCGCCGGGGAATGCGCCGCCGGCATCAATGGCGCGAATCGGCTGGGTGGAAATTCGTTATCGGATCTGCTGGTGTTCGGCAAGCGGGCGGGAGAATTCGCCGCCCAATTTGCGAAAGAGAATTCGTTAGGCGCAATCGATCAGGCTCAGGTGGAATCGTCGGCTCGTGAAACCTTGCAACCGTTTGACCGTGGCGGCGGCGAAAACCCGTATCAAATCCAGAAAGATTTGCAGGAACTGATGCAGGACAATGTGGGCATTGTCCGCAACGAAAACGAAATGCGCACTGCGCTGGAAGAATTGAGCCAGTTGCGAGACCGCGCTGCCCGCGCCGGAATTACCGGTCATCGCGAGTTCAATCCCGGGTGGCATACCGCGCTCGACCTGAAAAATCTTCTTATCGTATCGGAGGCGATCACCAAGGCCGCGCTGGAACGAAAGGAAAGTCGCGGCGCGCAATTCCGAGAAGATTTCCCGGCGAAAGACGACAAGTATTCGAAAATAAATACGATGATCTCGCGAAACGCGCAGGGCAAAATGGAAGTGCGGTGGGAACCATTACCCGAAATGCCGGATTACCTGAAACAGGTGATTGAGGACAATCGCTAGCGCGGACGTTAGAGATTTAAACCCTTGCCTGCCGGGCAGATGTCGTGCGCTTTTGATTAGGGGGACCCATCAACCATGGCGATTGAGGTCAATCGCCGCTACCGGATCTACGTTCTCACGGCGGCATGTAGATCGTGAAATTGTCAAAGTAAACCGTGCAGGTTCCAGTGCTCGCGCCGGCCAGACATAATCCCAAACGACCTTCCGACAGCGTCGCGTCGTTGAATTTGCCGACGAATTGATCATCGAGATAAACGGCAATCTCGCTGCCGAGTGCGGATACGGCGAGACGCTGGCTCTTACCCGGCTGAATGATTCCGCGCGGTAGATATCGTTGCTCGTTAACAACAAAGCTTCCGTTATTCCAGCAATTCATACCCACATAATTCTCGTTAGGCATGAGTATGATAGTGTAATACGCGGATATCCCGCCTTGTTGAACGTCAGCGCTGCGGAGAATAAAACCGTAGCCTGCGCCAGGGGGAACGGATCCCGGGCGCATATCGCACTCCACTACGAAGTCATTGAGCATGAATTTGCCGAGCATTGCCGGCATTATTCCGGGCGAAAATCCATCGAGCCGCCCTTCACCGTCCGAACGCGCCGCGGTCATCACGTCAGAGCCAAACAATGGAGTAAAGATCGGCTTTGGGGTTTGAAAATTGTGCGTAAACAGTTGCACACCGCGAGCCAGAAACGGAGCTTCATCCGACGGGTTTCCATTGGTAGGATTGCCGTTGGTCGGCCCTAACGGAGGTGCGGTCGATGTCGTCCCGGTTCCTGTTCCGGTGGATGGAGATGTTTTTGAACTGGTGATTTGCCCGGACTCCACCGTTTTGTTATTCGCGGTGCCGGCCGGTTTCGAACGTCCCATCAGAACCACCAGCGCGCCTAACAGAACCAGTACACCCAAAATGAGGATCGGTTTGCCGGGGATTGGTCGCGCTGCTGATGGCGGGGTAGCGGCCGCGGCAGTCGTTTGAACTACAACCGGTGTCGGCGGAACGGGCGGCGGTGACGCGGGCGGTGGTGACACAGGCGGTGGTGACGCCGTTTCAGATGTCAGCGGGTTCCCGCACGATTGACAAAATCGATCATCCGGGGCCACGCTTTCGCCGCACTTGGGACAATTCGTTAGGCTCATTAAAATATTCGCAACAGAATTATTCCGCCGAAATAGGCGGCGACACTCGCGGCCACCGCGCCAATTACGGCAACAATGATCGCTGACACAGTATCGCGCCCTTCCAGGTCATGAATGGCGGCGACGGAACAAACCGCCGACCAGATACCGGAAAGGGTGCCTATCGCCGGCACAATCATTAAAAAAGTCGGAGCCTGGGCAAATATGAGCGCGCGAAACCAGGCCGCCGCCGGCAGATTGACCTGATGCAAAGATTTGGCGGCATATTGGATGGCAAAAACGGCGGCACCCCAGCTAACGATTCGAAGTAACGCGATTCGGAGGAGCATGGTAAGGCTTCCGGAGTAAAGAAAACCGATTCCGGTAAACCACAGGCCGATGAATCCGGCGATGATGATGGCGGCGGCCACATATAAGGCTTCGGTGTTAAACTGCGGATTGGCGGCAGCCTCACGATAAATCTGGCGATGCATGAAAGCGCCACGCACAATTCTCGTTAGGGTTCCAGCTAACGATGCATTAGACGAGGCGGCCGCCCCGCGAAGCGTCTCCGATATTTTGTCGGCCCATGCGCCGGTCTGGTCGCGGAACTTCCACTGGGTAGGCGGTGGAGGTGGAAGATTCACTGGTTCGGTTGCACCGACCATTTTCGTGAATGAAGTGGTACCCGCCGGGGAAGCAGTAGCGCTCGATGGGGGCGGCGGCGCCGACGCGGCTGCCGATGCCGATGCGGGCGAGTCTATTCGGACCGGCAGGTGAGGGTTTCCAACCGCAACTTCCGGCGGAACATTTTGACTGCTGCGGGACAATCCTTGCTTTTGCTGCTGCCAGGTGAAGATAATGCCTTTGGCCGGAGGAGGCGGTGGAGTCTCCAGCTCTTCTTCAACCGCCTGGGCACTTTGGGCAGCCGGCTGAGTCTGCGGGATGGGCGGGGGCGAACCCGCTGACGATGAGGCAACAGGGGGTGGCGCCACTGCGGGATCGGGGATCGGCGGGGGCGCAGTCGTGGGCAGGGCGTTACCACACGCGCGGCAAAATTTCGCCGTATCAACCGCTTGTTGTCCGCACCCTGGACAGAATTTCATTCTCCTTATTTTTTTCGTGCGCCGCTTTTCTTCTTCGCCACCGGCAAAGGAGGCGGAACACCGGATTCGGCAAACTGTGACAATTCGGTTTCGGACGCTTCCGCCCATTCAGTCATTTTCTTGTTCCAAACCAGAGTGTTCCACGGCACTTCGGACCGCTGTAACAGGTCGAGCAACTCGGTTTGCAGCACCGGCCCCAAAACTTTCCCGTCCCGGCCGTAGAACCACTGTGTTTCTTTGTGTGCTTTAGAGTGGTGCCGATGTTCAACTACCTGTTCGATTACATTCTCGGCCGTGTGCAAAACCTGGTGACTCAATTCCGCCGCCTCATGAGCAAAGTGTGCGCTTGATTCATGTCCATGCGCTGTCGCCTGCGCGTGAACATCGCCGGCGTGTTCTCCGGCCGTCCTTCCGGCCGCTTGGAGATCGGTGCGCAACTCCGCGCCTTCGGCATGCAGTCGTTTCAAATTCGCGAGGATTTCCTCGACCGAGATATCGCCTGGTAAATCAGCCATAAATTCCAAATGGTCCGCCGCGTTCTTTGATCCAATCCGGAATTTCTTCCGATCTGATGACGTCCGTCAGATCAAGTTGTCGATAGATTTCCTGGTAGGCGAGGGAATGGACCTTCATTACTTCAAACTGGGCTCCGAGCACGTCGGGCATGCAGCGCAGGGCGTTAACAACATTACGCATGATCGCCCAGAACATATCGCTTACTCCGCCGGCCGCCATGACCGCGCCACCGGCGGCGACGATCGGCACGGCTCCGAGCAATAATCCTCCGATCAGCAGTCCGAAGCCGGTGAACTTGATGAGCAGGCTCAAAGCGTCGCAGATTTTCTCGAAAAGAACGTCGAGATCGTGCGGAGTCCATTCCCCTTTAAAGTAATCATCCTTTAGTCCGACCAGGTCGGTCGTTAGGGTGCCGGTGCGATCTCCCTTGGCGAACGAGACCTGATATTGCTCCATCGGTTTCAGAATGTTCGCCAGCACCTCGGTGGCTTTTCGCTGCTCGGCCCGGACTTCGTCGCTGTCGAGCATGCCCGGGTCGAGAGCGCCATCCGCGCCGGCCAATTTAGCTACGAAGGTCGAAGCGCGAGTCCACTGCGGCTCGTAATATTCGCGATAGGCGCCGGCGAATTCCTGTTTGATCGAATTCGTCATGGCGGCTTTTCCACCAGTTTCGTTAACGAGGCGCTTTGGATCTACCCGCTCGGCAACCGCGGTCACCATCTTGTTCGAGAACGCGAAAAATTCGTCCGGCAAACGGGCCGGCATCCCCCGAGGCGCATTCACCGCGTTTTTGGCAGCTTCTTCGGTCAGGCGGTACTTGGCGAAGTTAGGGCTGTTGGCAATATAGAGCACTGCTTCCAACACTTTCATGATGAGCTGAAGGATTTGATCGACCAGAATCATGAGGAAGGTCAGGGCGCCGAACGAAAATTCAGCCATGTAGAGGATTGTCTTGCCGGCGAGATATGGTCCCCAGTCTTTCGACTTCGAAGCAGTTTCGGCCCACTGCGTTCCCGCGGGCACAAACGACCAGAACCAGTTCCACCAGCCGGCTGCGCCTTCGAGCAAACCGTCAACCCAGGCACAGGCCTGTCCCCAGTAAGTGTCGTCGTAATACTTTGCCGGGACGGCCTTGTAATCCGAATGGGCTAACTGGAGCAGCAGCTCGCGGATTTTCATCGCCCGCTCGTTAAACTTTCCTTTGATGTAATCGGCCGCCCAACCAAAGGCCTGTTCAACCGCCGTCTTGTTAGTCTCGTGCACCATTCCGATGTCGTGCAGTGCAGCCCGGACTGTCCCAAGACCCTTTTCTACTTGAGCTCTTACCTCTGCGCTGGCTCCGGCGGGCATGCGCGACAGACTTGATTCCCATGCTTTCAGCACCCGGGTTACTTCTTCCACCCCGCCCTCGGCATTCATGGAGCGCACTACGCTTAAACGAATCTGTTCCTCCACCGGCATATTGCGCATCGCCGCTTCCACCGCCTCCTTGAACTCCGCCTCGGTGCCGTGCGCCGCGCGCTGGGTGATGTCGGCCAGCATTTTTTCCTGGGCTCGAAAAGCCGCCAGTTCCGCTTCCTTGGCGCTTTGTTCCTGTAATCCTTTGACGAACTGTTTTACCTGCGCCTCAACAACGGCGTCATTGGCCTGCAAATCACGATTCGAAGCGATCAGTTTCCGTTCGAGCTCGGTCAACTGTTCGGCCAGCTTTGACGCTTCGCCTTTCTTAGTCTTAAGGCCGCTAATCGCCTGGCTCATGCTTTGAAGCGGACCTTCTTTGGCGGTTAGGCCTTCCGCGATCCCCTGAAGCCTTTTTACCTCGGCCTGCGCTTTTTTCAGCGATGCCTCCATCGCTTCCACCATCTGTCTGGGGCCGGTGGGGGAGTGCGACAACGACGTTTGGAGCATTTCCGCGTTGCGCATGGCGGTCGCCAGTTGCTCGCTGTTCTTCTCCAGTTGCTTGGTGATTTCGTCGAGATGTCTGGTGACAGTGCCGAGGTCATCGGGCAATCCGGTTCGCTTCAAAGAATCGATTTGCCTGGTCAACTGCTCGGCGCCCTGCTCCGCCGCTTCTTTGGCCTGTGTCTTCTCGGCCTGTTCCAGCTGCTGTTTGGCGATCGCTTCGACCAGTTCCTCCGACTTCCTGATCGCGCTGCCGGACGATTCAATCAAAGAGCGGCGCGATTGTTTCAATTGCTCAACTGCGGCATGAGCTGCTTCCGCCTTCGGCTTGAGCGCAGCCTGCGCCTCGTCGACTGCTTCATGCGCAATCGTTCTGGCTTCGGATTTTATTACCTTTTCCGCTTCTTCTTTTCCATGTTTGAGCACCCGGCCGAATACCTTTTTGAAAAAGTCTTCTCCAAACATGAACACGAGCTCCATCACGAAAGCGACCAGGTTCTGCATGTAGCGCTCGTATATGCTGTTATGCAGGTTGAGCGTGAGCTTGAAACCTTTGACGGTCTGGAGTGAATACTCGCCGAAGAAAACCGCGGCATAGGTTGCCTGTTTGAATTTTTGGTCGCGCGCGCCCAGTTGACTCGCATCCTCGCCGGCCAGGATTTCGATGCACTTCTGAATGAATTTTTCCGCATCAGCCTCCAGTTCGCCGCCCACCTCGTTTTGCAACTCGCGCATGACCTTAAGCAGCTTGTTCATCCGATTGCGCAGCGCTTCTTCGACCCAAACTTCCAGCCTAACGGATGTTTTCGGACCCTGGGCCGGTCCCAATTTGCCGGCGACCTCGAATCGGTAGACATCCTCGGCGTCGACATAATTCGCCTTCATTTGCGTCTGACCCGCGCCCCAGAGAAGCAGGGTGGCGTCCTTGAACCTGGCTTCGTTCCAGAGAGTGAAATCGGCCAGCTTGATCCCGCCATCCACGATCAGGTCAATTGTTCCGCCGTTGCGGCCAATCTCGGCCAGACATTTGCGGTCGCAATCGGGTAACGCCGAAAGGTTAACGTCCTGCTGATCGCGCCACATCCCGACGCGTTTGTCGAAACTCAGTTTCCATTCGTTAAGCTCGAGTTTGACGGTCGTTTCGCCGCGGATACCGGCGCTGCCGCCTCTGCCAATGTCCGCCTTCACTTCGACCCAAATCTTGGCGGTCTTCCGATCGCGGAATGGGCCTTCTTTGAGCGCGCAGTTGCGATTGGCTTTGACCCGGATCGATGCGTAATCGCCGCCGGCATCAGTCAGGATCTCTTTTTTGATCACGGTAAGAAGCTGGCCACCGAGAAATGAATAATTGGAGGGCGGTCCAACATCGCCCAGGTCGACTGTCGGAAGCAGCTTCAGCTTGCCCCGAAATGGTTGTTTGCCACCGATACTGGCGTCCGATTGCGGACGGACTTTAATTTCAACTTCCGGATCCTGATCGGCGGCGAGATCGAGGGTCACGGTGTACGAATCTCCCTCTTTGCCGGTCGCGGCCGGCGGCTGCCAACTACCCGAAGTGGTTGCTGTTGGACGTTTCT
>DATFCK010000330.1:0-12491 GCA_035253185.1 Chthoniobacterales bacterium
TTCCCTTTGTCAGTCAGCCTTTTTGCGCCGGTCTGGATTCTCGAACGCGCACTCAGCACCTATGTCGCATTCTATTGGTTCCTGGTGTATCGAGGCTATCCCTTTGGCGAGCGCATTTTGAGCAAAGGAATCGGACGCGATTGGCGCACCGGCGGCAGGCTGGCCTCGGTTAAATTGCGACAAGGTCAGACCCTGTAAGCTGCCTGAGCCCGGACACGCGACTAGAACCGCAGTGAGAAGCCAACGTAAAAATTGCGGCCATACGCCGGATCGATCCCGGCATCGGTGATTCGCGCATAATAATCTTCGTCGAAAATATTGTTGATGCCGGCAATGAGACTCGCGGTTTCACGGTAAACCTTCACTTCGGCGGTCAAATCCCACACCGCGTAGGCCGGAACCGCGCGTTCGGGTGAATTGCCATCATCGGCAAACGATTCGCCCACGAATGTACCCAGAAACGCAATTTTCAAACGATCCCGCCAGCTGTGAACCAGGCCGGTGCGAAAGGTGTAGTCGGGCGCATATCGCGGGGTATTTCCTTCTTGTGGACCGCTGACGAATTCGGCGTGTAACAACGTCAGGGCGGTATGAATCTTGAGCGAGCCGAACCGGTCAACCAGGCCAGAGGAAGCTGGTGCAATCCCAGCTTTCGACGTGTCCGGCAGGGGAGGAAGTTGTTGCTGGGAATCGATATAACCGAGCACATCGAATTCGGCGAAAATTTCCGCTCCGTAATGCACCGCTCGCCCGACGTTGGCCACGGTGCTGCGACCCCCGGGTAATGCGATGGTGCCGATCTGGTCTTCAAAGTCCAAAGCGAAACCGCTGGCGTCCCACGACACCCAGCTGTTTGGATTACCGCGAAATCCAAGCTCGTATTGCCAGGCTTTGCTTTCCTCCAAATCGTTCGGTATCACTGCGGTTCCGCCGGTAGGAACAGCCTGGGTAAAAATCTTCGGCCGATAGGATTCGGAAACGTTCGAATAAAGGAACATCTTCCGGCTCACTTCGTATTCCGTCCCCAATCCAAAAAGAGGAACGCAATCGTAAATCTCCTCGTCGCCTAACGGTATGCCATTGCCTGATTTTGCCCGGTTAAAATTTTCCTGAACGCCCTGCCAGATGTTTTCGAGCCGGAATCCGGGGGTAACGGACAGCGCTCCCCATTGAAACCGGTTTTCAACAAACAGCGGCGCGTAAAAGGTGGAACGATCAGTGTCCGCGGTCAGTTCCCCACCCCGGTCATCGCGCGATTGTCCAATTCGATCCTGCCGCGGGGAATCGGTATGGTAGATCTGAATGCCTCCGGCCAGGGTGTGAGTACCGCCTAACCATTCATAATCATGGCGCAGCCGCGCCTCGAGCCCCTCGGTATAAAATTCCTGAAGCTGATTTGTGGTGGTATTGCCGGTGGCCACTGTTCCGAAGCCGCCCCCGCTCTGGCGTGAGCTGAACCGGCGGTAATAGCCTCCCCATCCGGTAACGTTAAGCTTGGTTCGATCCGAGAAGTCTTTTTCCCACGCCAGCGACGCAAAGTAGCGCTCCAGTTCGAACATATCGAAGAACCGTGAGGTCGCGTCGCGGTTTACATTGTAATTCACCGCATTCGGGCCGGGGGCGAACGTTAGGCCACCTGGCTCGCCATGACTCTCCACGTAGGCGTCCAGGCTGAAGATCCAGCGACTGTCGGTAGCGGCATCCAGCACCAGCTTGACGCTGCCGGCATTTAACTCGACGTCGCTGTTTGCTTCCCGAAAGCCGTCGGTCTGGCGATGATTATAATATCCGTAGTAACCGATTCGATCGATCGTTCCATCCAGGTAGGTGAAATTCGAATAAAACTGGTCGCTTCCGAACGTGTTGATGGTGCCAAATGAAAACTCGCGATCGAGACGGGGGCGATGCGTGATATAGTTCAGTGACCCGCCCGGCTGCGGTCCGTAAAGAAGAGCCGCGCCGCCGTGGACGAACTCGATTCGATCTACGGTGTCCAGCGGCGGCGTGTAATACGCTTCCGGATATCCAAACTGGTCGGCATCGATCGGAATACCATCCTTCAACACCTGGGTGAATTGCACCCGGTCGGGATTCAAACCGCGATATCCGATGCTGACCAGCGGCGACGTCTCCTCGCTCACAAACAGTCCGGGGGTCTTGGCCAGCGCCTGACGATAATTGTTATTCGTTATGCGCGGCATTTCATCCAGATCGATGACGGAGGTTTTTTTCCCGGCGTTGATCTTCGTTCCCTGAACCGCGGGCAAAAAAGGACCCTGCACCACCTCGTCGCTTTCTGATTCGGCAGTGACGACCACTTCCTCGACATTTGCATATGAAGCCGTGTCTTCGGCGGCGGTTGCGCCGACGATCGTTACGAAAAGGGCGCCAAGCCGGAGAATGCAAATGCGGAATTGTTTCGCCGCGCATGATTTGTGTTTCATTCGCCGCCACCATAACGAGGCACTATCTCGTTCGCTTCCGCTGGCTTGCGAATTTTTAGCGAAGGATTGCCTTCATTTGCGGTCGCTTGCGAATTTTTGACGGCAGATTGCTTTTGGGGGATGACGCGCTGAGCGCGGATCAAAGAAAGGGAATTTCTACAGAAGATAACAAGGGCAACAAAGATGGGTCACAAAGGCTCTTCTTCCCCTGATCTTGCTTACCTTCGTTGGCTTCTGTTCCAATTCTTCAACGCAAGGGAATTTCTACAGGAGATAACAAAGGGAAACAAAGGCATGTTAGAGGAAGGTTCGGGAAATAGACCGTGTCGTTAGTCCGCGGCCGCGGCGCGCTTTTCAGTCCATTCTTTCCGTATCTTTTCAAACTCCGGCTGGAACTCTGCACTCGCCAGCAACAGATCCACGAACTGGCGGGCGAATACCCGCCCGGCCTCCGAGTCGCTCGGGAAATGAACGCCGATAATTTCGCGGGAATGCGCGATCGCACGGGCGTCGTTCAGGAAAATGTCGGAAAATTCGGGCGCCAGCTCGGAATAAATATAAGCCAGCATATGGGAATAAAAGGAATGTCCGCTGGGGAAAGCGGCCCACTCCGCCGGCAGTAGCGGTTTGATTTTTGGGTCGATATTGTAGGGACGAATGCGGGCCGACTTGAATTTCAACCGCCACATGTAGTGACTGGCATCGCGCCATACCCGGCCTAACGTTTCCGCGGTGATCGGGAGATCGGTAGGATTGAACCAGGAACCAATCGATCGGCCAACGTAGAACAGATTACGCTGTTGGCTGGCGAACGCGGGATTGTCGGGTTTCATGCTGGAGCTGTAACCCCACGGGGCAAAGTAGAGCGCACGTTCCCCTTCGGTTTCGGTCCGATTCGCCTGTAAGCGCAGCAAATAATCAAGCTCGGCGCGCGTTTGCCGGGAACTGTTGGCCGGACATGGAGGTAAAACGAAGGTATCGAGCGGCACTTTGACGTATTGAGGTTCGATCTTCTCAACTCGCTCGATGAATTTCGGATCGGTCTTCCAGCGCTCGGCGTCGATAGGCAGATCTGGTTTGGCCGGCTCCGGGTCGAGCTGGGCAAGTTTTGCATAATGACCTCGCGCGGGTGCTGGTTTCCGATTACTCGGGCTGGTATCCGCTGCGAACACCTCAGCAACACTTGCGGCAAGGAGCAGCCAACTAATGAGGACGCTACGTGACCAGACTTTCAGGGCATAAGTATTCATATCTGCCCATTAAGTCGGACCGCTTTGGAAAAAGATGCAGACTATCTGGCCGCTGGTCGCAGCGGCACCGGGCGCAGCTGGTAACTGATAACGTTACCGAGCACGTCGTATTGAAATTCGCACTGAGCCTCCATCAAACCGCGGACCATGATTTTCCCGCGTCGAACCCGTGCCTTGGTTGCGGACAGCGTGAGGCCGAGTCGCCGGGCAACCTCGCCGTGAGGCAATCCTTCATATTCAGCCAACTCTACCGGAACCCGATAAGCCGGCGGCAGAGTTCCCAGGTAACAACGAGCCGAGGCGGCAAGAATTTGTCGAACGTCTCTCCCGGCGGCGGAATGTTCACCGGGAAGATGGTCCGATACTTCGCAGACCGGACGTTTTCGCCGATAAAAATCGACCGCGGTGCAATGCGCTATGCGGTAGATCCAGGTTTCGATCCGATGAAAATCGCGGAGATTGTCACGGGCGCGCAATGCTTTGAGGAGGGTTTCCTGGGTGAGATCTTCGACGGTATTGGAATCGCGGATGCGCCGGGCGAAATACGATCGCAACCGGGCGGAAACCTGCACCAGAGCAAGGTCGAACGGATCGTTAACCATGGGTGAAAATCCAGACCAGCGGCGGCATCGATTTGTTCAAACTCAGGGTGGGACAGGTCCGGTTTGATCGGTTTCCAATTCCGTTTGCCTATATTCCTGCATAGGTATATAGATCGGAATGACATTTTCTGAACTTCAGCATCTTCTCCAGCAATATCCGGCCGCTTTTCCCCGCTTCATTCTGCCCAACGGTGATTCCATCCCACCCCACGCTCATGTAACCGAAGTCGGACACGTCGTTAGAAACTTCATCGATTGCGGCGGCAAAACCGGCAAAGAAGAAAAAGTACTGCTCCAAACTCACGTCGGCGACGACACCGATCACCGGCTGCGCGCCGATCGTTTTGCCAGGATTCTTCAGCTGGGGGCGGCTCTGTTACCCCATTCCGATTTGGACGTGGATATCGAATACGATTGTTGCGTCGTCGCTCAGTATCCCATCGCCGCCGGTGAACCCGAAGGTGAACATCTGAACTTCACTCTGGCGCGGGGAAAAACCCAGTGCCGCGCTCGCGATCGCCGCCAAACCGTTACCGCCGAAACCTGCTGCCCAACGACATCGAATTGCTGTGATTAGGCCGTGGCCGTTCGGTGAGCGGCCGCTACCTCGAGACCGATGGAACTAACTCGAATCTACCAATGCTTCTGCGATCGCACCCGGCTGCGCATTCTGCATTTGCTTGCCAAATCGCCGCTGTGCGTCTGCGACTTTCAGGAAATCCTGGGCGAACCGCAGGTGAAAATTTCCAAACACCTCGCGTACTTGCGTCGCGCCAGGATGGTAAACACCACCAGGCAAAAAAACTGGATCATTTATTCGCTGCCGCAACGTCGACCAGCGGAATTGGACAGCAATCTGAAGTGTCTCCAGGACTGCGTGCAAACGGATCCGATTTTCAAGCGGGACTACCAGAGACTGGCCAAGCTTAAAAAAAGCTGTTGCGAACCGCGCCAACTGTTCAGAGAAGCCGCGGACCGAAGGAGGATAAATGCCAACGCATAAAGTTCTGTTTGTTTGCGTTCACAACAGTGCTCGAAGCCAGATGGCGGCGGCACTACTCAACCAAATGTGCGGGGAATTTTTCGACGCGCAGAGCGCCGGATTAGAACCCGGCACCATCAATCCGCTTGTTATCGAAGCTCTTCAGGAGCTCGGAATCGATATTTCGAAAAACAAGACGCAGCGCGTTTTCGATTTATGGAAATCCGGACAGGTGTTTCAGTTCGTAATTACGGTTTGCAGCGAAGCCGAAGCTGAAGGGTGCCCAATTTTTCCAGGAGTAACAACGCGACTGCACTGGCCATTCGACGATCCGTCGAAATTCACAGGTGCCCACGAGGAACGGTTAGAAAAAACACGCCGCGTCCGGGATCAAATACACGCCAGGATCGATTCGTTCTGCGAAGAACATTGTGTCGCGAACAAGCCGTGAAGAAGTTCGCGGCGGAATTCATTGGCACTTTTTCACTCGTCTTTGCCGGCACCGGCGCGATTGTTATCGACCAAACCAGCCACGGCGCGATTACGCACGTCGGCATTGCGCTGACTTTCGGGCTGATCGTACTCGCGATGATTTACACCGTAGGCGACATATCAGGCGCCCACTTGAATCCAGCGGTGAGTCTGGGCTTTCTGGCGGCACGACAGTTTTCATTGCGCGAGGCGGCTCCCTATATCGCGAGTCAATGCGCCGGCGCGTTAGCCGCCAGCAGTATATTGCGCCTTCTATTCCCGCAAAATGTGACGTTAGGCGCAACCCTGCCGTCCGGATCAGAGATGCAATCCTTTATCCTTGAAGCGATCCTAACCGGGATTTTGATGTTTGTGATCCTCGGTGTCTCAACCGGCGCGGCCGAAAAAGGAATTACCGCCGGAATAGTCGTCGGAGCAGTCATCGGTTTGGAAGCAATGTTCGCTGGCCCAATTAGCGGAGCATCAATGAATCCAGCGCGATCGCTTGGACCCGCGGTGATTTCAGGGCACTTGGACCATTTGTGGATCTACTTGCTCGCCCCGGTAGTCGGTGCCGTTGCCGGGGTGTTGGCTTGCCGCGTGGTTCGAGGACCAAACTGTTGTTCGAACGCCCAGGCTTCGATCGATTTGCCCGACCGTCAGTCGGCCGCGATTTCACCGGGTTCCTAGTCCGGTGTAATGATGACCTTGCCGCGCGCCCGGCCCTGTTCGAGATAAGCGAGAGCAGCCTGGGTTTCGCTCAACTTATACGTCCGGTCGATCACCGGCGTCACGTGCCCCGACTCCATGAGGTCGGCCAGAATCTGCATATCGTTCCTGTTCAGGTTGGCCACAAAGAAACCCATTCTCTGGCTGATGAACGGTGTCATCAGAAAGGCTTTCACCGGGCGCGCCATTGGACCTATCCAGTTACCGTCGTTAGGCCCGCCGCCGCCGACCAGGACGTATCGGCCCTTGGGAGTCAGCGCTCGTCGCATTTGTGACAGGCTGTGGGTTACTCCGACGTTGTCTAGAATCACATCATATTTGTTGCCCTTGGTGGTGAAATCCTCCCGGGTATAATCGACGACCTGATCCGCTCCCAGCGACCGCACCATTTCCACGTTTCGGCTGCTGCACACCCCGGTCACGTTCGCGCCTAACCACTTTGCGATCTGCACTGCGAATGTGCCCACCCCACCGGACGCTCCATTGATCAACACTTGCTCGCCGGGCTGCACTTTGCCTTTGTCGCGAAGACCCTGTAACGCTGTCACCGCCGCCACCGCCACGCCGCCGGCCTGCTCGAATGTGATATTGGCCGGTTTCAACACCACCGCGCGGTCGGCCCGCGCACACAGATACTCGGCCAGCGTCCCGCTTTTCCCGCCGAAAACCTCGTCTCCCGGCTTGAACTGGGTCACATTTTTTCCAACCGCCTCGACGATTCCGGAATAATCGGCCCCTAACCGGGTATCTTTGGGTTTGCGCATGCCCATCGCCATCGCCCTGGCGACGTAGGGAATGCCGCGGACATAATGCCAGTCGATGGGATTCACCGCGGCGGCTCGAATTTTAACCAGAATCTGATCGTCATTCGGCGCCGGCTTCGGCACGTCTTCGAATTTCAGTACTTCGGGACCGCCGTAATCGCAAAATACGATGGCCTTCATCGAATTTCCCGGAGTTGCCGCGATCCGGCCACAATCGTTAGTCGATGTCCAGTAGGCGATAAATCCCCACAACAACAGAATAACGGGAACGCCTATCACAAACCATTTCAGAATTCGTTTTATAGTTTTCATCACAGTAATCCATCAACGCGGCGGCATCGGCATCTTACCGATCGAAGAAAGCTGAAGCCTGTCGAGATTGGTTCATTCGTCATTCGTCATTCGTCATGCGCCATTGCCGCGATCTGCGGTGGCGGAGTGAGTCCCCTAGCCAGCAGCCAGATGCTGACAACGATTTCGAACAGCGCCATCGGCGAATCGAACCAGTAGGGGTTCACGGTTTTGCCAAACCGGGGAATCAGAAGATAGGCAAACGCGCAAATGACGCACCAGGCGGACGAAATCACTCCAAACCAGGCTAACCAGCCAGGAATATATTTCGATTTGAGCCACAGATAAGCGCAAATGGTGGCAGCCAATCCAAAGAACGGCAAACCGACATAGTAATCGTCGAACGTCGAGGCCAGGTAAAATCTCGCCAAGGTGTGCAGCCGCTCGGGCTCGAAAACCTGCAGATACTTTGCGCTTCCCAGAAGTCGCAGGGTTCCCAACAGATTGAGCCCGGCCAGCAGCCACAACATCGCGAATACCAGACGAAACAAAGCGCCGATGAGAGCAAGCGTCCGATTAACGGGCTTGAGTACCACATAAAGCGCCACCAGCAGAACGACGGTAACGATGCTGTAAAGAACAAAACCAGTTAGGCCGATACGAAACTGCAATTCATGCGCCAGAATGTTTTGGGCGGTCCTGGTTGCGTCCCCGGCGGCGATGAGTGGGTTGAGCAACCCATAATTGGCGAACACCACGATAATGGTCGACAGCAGGTAACTGATTCCAGCGATCCTGGCGGCACGGTGCTGACCCGGCTCCAATGCCGGGAACCTGACGGATTCGTTAGGTAAATCAATTGCGCTCATGATATTCGGTTAGACAGAATAACGGTGTGATGAATTACTTGTTACCGACAAATGTGTAATCACTGTAGCTGACCACAGTATGAGCGCGGCCTTCCCGGCCCATTCCTGCTCCAGTCATATCGGAGGTCTGTTCCCACAGGAACGGTTCCCCGTCGGAGCCCATGCGATAACGAGAGGTCGATTCAAATTGTTGCAGTTTCATTATCAGCTTGATCCGCATCGGCTTCACCGTCACGCGAATCTGCTCGACGAAGGGAGGATTGTTTGCCGGGTTAATCAAAGCCTCGGCGGTCGCGTTCTGCGAAACATCGGTGTCGAACACGCGGATCGCATCTTTCGGTAGGGAACCGAAATGAAACACGGTGCGACCTGCGGTGTCGGTTGACATTGTCGCCGGCGAACCAAAATACCCAGCCAATCGGAAGTAACCTGGAACGGCGCGACGTTTGGCGGAATCCTTGCGAAAAGCGGCCAGTTCGTCCTCCGAAGGTGCAGCGTTATCTACTGATACCAGCGTCCAGCGTTGATCGGCAGGCTTGCGCGGATCGAAACGTTCCACCGTAACCTTCTTTTCGCTTTTTCCCGCGGAGTTCTGATCGGTGCGTATGGTTCGGGTAAATGCATAATCGTCCGGCCTAACGTTTTGCGCCTGCGTCAAAATCTGCTGCTTGAGATTGTGGTCAGTCTGCTGCGCCCGAACCGCCGAGGCCAGCGCGACCAGAATCACAACAATAATGATGACCGTTCTGTTGACGGTGAGGAGCGAGGGAAATGTATTCATGCGCTGCGACGCTGCGCTTCACACTCATCGCCCCCGGAGTCCGGTTGAAATTCGAGCAGATCGCCCGGCTGACAGGCGAGCGCCTGACATAATGCCTCGAGCGTAGAGAAGCGGATGGCACGCGCCTTACCGGTCTTAAGAATCGACAGGTTAGGCAGAGTAATGCCGATCCGCTCGGCCAGCTCGGTCAGAGTCATCCGCCGCGCATGCAGCAGGTCGTCCAGCTTGACGGTGATGGCCATCATTAAACCGTCCCTTCCAGCTCGTCGCGCATCCGCGCGCCCTCGCCGAACACGCGGGCCAACACAAATAGCAGCAGGACCGCGAGCCAACCGGCGGTCGAGAAGCCCGCGTCCACCTGGAATGGATGGGCATCGGTTGATACGCCCCTGGCGATGGCGCCGATAACGAGACTAACAAGTTGAAGCCCAAGCACCGCCCAGGCAATGGCCTGAAGTCGCAACGCGTTTTGACCGATGAAAGGATCGCCGGCCCGGACGGTTGCGACAATGTCGAGCAATCGCTTCAGCACCAGGTAATGCAACGGAATGGAAACGAGGCCAAACAGTGCGACCGCTCGCATACCCAGCAGCAACCGCTCCGTTTCTGGCGACGGCGTCATGACCGGCCATCCGAGGGTGATGCTGAGAATGAGGATGGCGAGGATACCGGCGCCATAGATCCAGTTGAGGATAATGAGGATTCGCAGCACGACGTGGGAGGCGGTAAGGACCGGAGCCGGGCGCGACATGGGATTTTGGATTGCGAGAGCATTCATATCGATAAACGATAATCTAATTATCGAATCACAGCAATGGATTTATTGATATTCGATAAACAGGCTGTTTCCACTTCACGTGGCTGAATCCAGCCGGACGATCACTTTCCCGCGGGCGTGGCCCTGCTCGAGATACCGCAACGCCGCCGGCGTTTCGGTAAAATTGAACTCGCGGTCAATGACCGGCCTTAATTTCCCGGCCTCCATCAAGCCGCGCAGGAATTCGAGATCGGCTTTGTTAATCTGGGCGACGTAAAAGACGAATTTTTCCTTTCCGAACTTCGAAATGGCCGCTGACCAGAAGATCCGAGCGATGCGCGGCAACATCTTGCCCTCGTTAGGGCCGGCGCCGCCGATTCCGCCGAGGACGCAGACGCCGTTTGGCTTCAAGACCCGGCGCCGCGCGGAGTAAGAGTGATTGCCCACCAGATCGAAGATCAAATCGTAACGCTCACTGCCGTTGGTATAATCTTCTTTGGTGTAATCAATGACGTGGTCTGCGCCGATGGATCGGACCAGCTCGATATTCCGCGTACTGCAAACTCCGGTGACTTCCGCGCCTAACGCCTTCGCTATTTGCACGGCGAAGGTCCCAACGCCGCCGGAAGCGCCGTTAATCAGGATTTTTTGCCCGGCCTGCAGCTGACCTTTGTCCCGCAAACCCTGCAACGCGGTGAGGCCGGCGACGGTCACGCCGGCGGCTTGTTCGAAGCTGATGTTAGCCGGTTTCAATACCATGCCGCGGTCGGCCCGCGCGCACAGATACTCCGCCATCGCGCCGTTGCGCGCGCCGAACACTTCATCGCCGGGTTTAACCTGGGTGACGTTCTGGCCCACTGCTTCCACGACACCGGCGTAGTCGGTTCCGAATGCCGTCTCCTTAGGCTTACGCTTGCCCATCAGACCGGGCAGCAGGCCGCTGCGAATCGGGTGACCATCCACCGGGTTGAGCGAAGTCGCTCGTACTCGCACCAGCACCTGGTCCGCAGTTGGAACCGGCTTGGCGACGTCCGCCAGTTGCAGGCCGTCTGGTCCGCGATACTCGCAGGCCTTGAACGCTTTCATCACCTCGGCTCCGGCGGGAATCGGGCGGCCACAGTCGTTAGTCGATGTCCAGTAGGATATCTGTAACCAGCCAAATACTATCAGCAGGAGGCCGCCGGCGCTCCACTTGATCCATCGCCAAATTTTCCGCGGCCTAACCGCGCCTGGTGGTGTTACGTCCAATTGGGTAGTCATGATTTGTTTTGTTTATTCGGCGCGCAGCGCTTCGACGGGATTTATTCGCGCAGCCCGGCGCGCCGGAAGCCAGCAAGCAATGAGGGCCACCGCGATGAGCAACAGGGTGGTAGCGATCAGAACCGGGGTGTTGTTCAGACGCATGCCCGGATTGGTGGCGGCGAGAAATCGGGAAACAGCCAGGGCCCCAAACAAGCCGAGCCCTGACCCAATTAGGGCCAGTTTCACCCCGGAGGTCAGCACCAGATGGGTGATGTCTTTAATGCATGCTCCCAGGGCAAACCGGACCGCAAACTCACTGGTGCGTTGGATCGTGGTCCGCGCCACCACCCCGTACACGCCTAACGAAGCCAGGCCGACACCCAGCACCGCAAACGAAGTCAATATATCGCGCAGCACCGCTACCTGGTAATTGGCCCGTTCGATGGTGGCGTCGGCGGCCTGCAATTGCCTAACAGGAAGATCAGGATCCAGTTCGGACATCGCCTGCCGGATTTCGGGAACAATGGTAGACGGCGTGGCGGTGGATGTGCGCACCGCGATCTCGTTGTACGGCCGCGCGCCCTGGGTAATCGGTTGATACAGCTGAAACGTTACCGGCCCCGGATCGGGAAGAACCGATTTGATGTCCACCGCAACGCCGACGATTTCACCCCAGTGCATTTCTGCGCCCCCAGCCTGCGCAATTCGCCGGCCAATCGGGTTGTCGTTGCCAAACAAGCCGGTGGCCATGGTTTGGCTGATAATGAAAACTTTCGGCGACGAGACGGTGTCACCATCGTTGAAGGCGCGGCCGGCGAGAATGCGGGTGCCCATGGTATCGAAATAGCCGGCGCTAACGCTGTTAACGACCGCAGCTGGTTCGCGTCCCGGCGCGGGAAGCTCGCGACCCTCGACCACGTATTTGCGCACATCAGCCCAATTGAAGAACGGCGTAAAGGAAGAGAGGCTCGCCGACGCCACCCCGGGCAGAGCCTGAAGCCGTTCGAGAATCACTCGCCGGAAAGCACTGACTTTGTCCGGATCCGAATACCGTGGCGCCGGCAGCATGATCGTTCCGGTAACGAGCCGGCTCGATTCCCAACCCGCCCGGCGACTGTTCAGTTCGTCCAAACCGCGGATGAGAAGGGCGGCGCCGGCCAGCAGCACCATCGCCAACGCAAATTGGCCGACAATGAGCGACTGCCGAAACCGCCGATGTCCGCGGCTGCCGGTCAGGCTGCGCGCGCCGCTCTTAATGGTGTCGTTAACGTTAAGCCGCAGGGCGAAGAGTGCCGGCGCCAGGCCGAAC
>DATFCK010000331.1:0-9833 GCA_035253185.1 Chthoniobacterales bacterium
CCGCACCCTAGAATCGGAACGTCGACTCATAACTCACGGGAACGCTGTCGAGCACATAACGCGGAGGAGCCGCCGCCCGGTGAGCACGGGCTCGTTCGTCCATTCGACGAAGCGGTTGTGTGCTGAAGACGCGTGTCGCAACCGGTGATGCCAGCGTCAATTCAGAGGTAGCATTCGCCGGGGCGCTTAAGGCCGGTCCGGCGTGAGCCGTACGCGTTTCCGGCGTTTGATACAGGTTAAAAGAAATCACTGCGGCGCAAACCAGCGCGGCGGTAACTGCGGCCGGATAAGACCCCAGAGCGGGAACATTCAGGCGCAGCATAAAGTCATGCGCTCGCTCCATGAAAATGCGCCAGAGCGGCTGCTTCAACAGCTCGTCCCGCTGACGCCGATGAAATTCGTGCAAGAAATCCTCGAAATAGCCGGGGGGCGGCTGCTCATAGCGTTTGAGGCGGAGCAGAGCGGCAATTTCCTTATCGTCAAATTGGTCCATGAGCAGAATCGCTAAGAAACAGGGTTTTTACGAAATTCGTCCAGATAATTCTGCAGTTGCCGGTTCGCGTAAAAGAGCCGGGAACGTACCGTGCCTTCGGAAACCTTCAAGATCTTGCTGATCTCAGCATGGGGCATCCCCTGAATGTGAAACATGGTGACCACGGCTCTGTGTTCATCTGACAATTTCATCATGGCCTCGTTCAATCTTCGCTGGAGCTCGGACAGGTCGGCCTCCCGGACCGGGCTGCTGGTCGCGGTCAGTTCCAGGAATTCCTTATCGTTCTGGATGCTGGCGTCCACGTCATCGAGGCTGAGATTGAACCGGCGCCCCCGCTTTTTGAGGAAGTTGAGGGTCATATTGACCGCAATGGAGTGGATCCAGGTGTAAAACGAGGATTTACCCCGGAATCCGCGAATAGCCTTGTAGGCCTTGGAGAAGATGTCCTGCAGGAGGTCGTTGGTGTCCTCGTGATTCGAGGTCATGTTATAAACCAGGCCGTACAATCTCGGGCTATACTTAACGACAAGCTGATCGAAGGCCCCAGCGTCTCCTGCCTGAGTCCTGGCCACCAGTTGCTGATCTTCATCACTTCGCGACCGATCCATCGCCTTGCGCTTTGGCTTATCATTCGTGCCAATGCCCGGCGATAACAAATCGGATAATCGGCGGGCTACAGACGGCAAAGCGACAGCGGTGGCAGGCATAGGTTTGGTGGACACCGGCGATTAGTCTCGCCGATCGCGAATCGAGAGCAACCACAGGAGGTTGCCCAGAGCGGCGATAAATGCAGCGACGTAGGTGAGCGCGGCGGCGTTCAGGACCTTGTTAACGCCCACCGCTTCTTCGCCCGGTTGAATGATCCCCATCTGCTGCAGAATAATTTTGGCCCGCCGGGACGCGTCGAATTCCACCGGCAGGGTAATCAACTGGAACGCCAGGAGAATTGCGTAGCAGTAGATACCGAGGGTGATCAGACCGGTGATATGGAAAAACAGCCCGCCCATAATCACGAATGGCAGCATCTGGGAGGCAACCATGGTCACCGGAACGATGGCCATGCGCGCCTTCAGAGGTGCGTAAGCCTTGGCATGTTGGATGGCGTGTCCCACCTCGTGAGCGGCCACCCCCAACGCGGCCACCGAAGGCGTCTGGTACACGTTTGTCGAGAGGCAAAGCCGCTTGTGAGCGGGGTCGTAATGGTCGCCGAGAAAATCATTTGTCTCCACGACCTCCACATCATGGATTTGAGCCGCGTTAAGAATTTCGCGGGCCGCTTCTGCTCCGGTGATATTGGACGTCGCCCGAACCTCGCCCCACCGCGAAAACGCCGATTTGACGCGAAACTGGGCCCAGAGGCCGATGATTAACGGCACCCCAATATACAGCAACCACATTCCTCCACCGCCACCAGGGTAAAACATGTCTATTTTAAGTGAGTCTATCCATTAGACCACGCCATACCGGGTTCGTTCATAATGTAGGGCGAAATCCGGCATCCGCTGACGCGGCTCTGGCCTTCCGGCCAACGACCACAAGATTATTTGCTGGAGGCCGGCGCCACTATATCTCCAACGTTTTCGGAAACCGAGACAGCATCTTATAGCCTGTCTTGGTCACCATCACTACGTCTTCAAGACGCACCCCGCCCAGCCCCGGGTAATAAAGCCCCGGTTCAACCGTGACCACCTGCCCCGCCCTCAAGGTGACTTTTTGCAGCCGCGGATATTCGTGAATTTCCAAGCCGAGCCCATGACCGGTTCCATGGAAGAATCCAACTCGCCGGCCTTTGCGTGTTTCAGTCGGAAATCCGCGACTGGTGAACAAGTCTTGAATCGCTTTGTGAATGGTCGCGCCATCGACCCCCTCTTTGATCCGGCGAAGGGCCAGCGCCTGTCCGGCCTTTACCGTGTCCCACAACTTTCGCTGCGCTTCAGTGGCCCGGCCGCGAACCACCGTGCGGGTCATGTCTCCGAAGTAACCGGTTTTGGCATCGCGCGGAAAAACATCAAAGATGATGAGTGAATCGGCGAAGAGTTGTCCGGATCCGCGTTCATGTGGATCGCAGGCTTGATCGCCGCCGGCCACTATCGTCCCATGAGGTGCCCCGCCGGCGCGCAAAATGGCGGAATCGATTTCGAACCGCACGATTTCCGATGTCAGCGGTTTGCGGCTCCACCTTAGCCGGTTCCGAGGACCGCGCCGCGACCCGCGCAATACTTCCATTCCCCGGGCCATGCCGATCTCGGTAATTCGCATGGCATGTTCCATTTTGCGGATTTCGTCGTTAGACTTTTTTTGCCGTTCGGGCCAGAACTGTCCGTTAGTCGGCTGAAGCCGGATCTTGTTGGCGGCCAGCTCACGGGCGTAGCCGAGTGGGAAAGTGGACGGCACGGTGGCGGAGCGGACCCCGCGGCGTCGCAGGAAGTGAGCGAGAACTTTCTCATATGGCGGCGCTTTGCGCGATTTGCCCTGCACTTCGCGTTCAAGCTGACTGTAAGCCACGAACTCGTCTGCCTTCGCCTGTTTGCGCGCGCGATCGATCTCCAGATCGCTCAGCACCAGGGTGCGCTTTCCATTCTTTTGCAGAAAAATAAACGGATCCGGCGCCCAAAATCTGGTTGCGTAAAGCAGGTCGGCATCGGTCTCGCTGGTGGCAACAATCAAACGGGTTTCCTTGTTAGGCCGGCGTTTTGTTTTCATGCAAAGGGTTGCTTCAAGTGGAAGCTACCATGGCACGAAGCCCGGGCTAGGCAAACAAAGGACGGGCGGAAGAGTACTGCGTATTTCTGACGATTCGGATTGCGATTTCAGACGCCTTGTCCAAGTCTGCGCACATACCCACGTGGGGAACGTTATTCCCCTCGCGGAAGCTAAACTCCCCAGCGTTGTCATCCCGAGCGTAGTCGAGGGACCTCTCCTGCTTGGGTGACGTGTTCCGCATTCGAGAGGTCCCTCCACTTCGGTCGGGATGACATGGCTAGACTTTGGGTGTTGCCAAGCGTGGACCTGCTGGACCAATCCTCTCGTGGATCAGAAACGAAGCGGATTTAACCCGAAGCCCTCTGGCCCTCGCTGTCGGCTGGTTCCATTTCAGCTGCGGCGGACTTCCAACTGCCGCCGCAAAATCCAGTGCAACATGAACAGCAGGCCTAACGAGGACACCACCAGAACGAGTGTGTTCCAGAAGAATACGTTCGCTTTCAGCCCGAAATATCGCTTTTTTTCCCCGAAGAAAACGTTGGGCCGGGAACCGCGACGATAATCGCTCTGCTCCATCTCCGCATTCGAGATCAGGTCCGAGACCTTCTGATTGACGTAGAGTTGTTCGGCGGTGACCGGTCCGACCGCATCCTTGAACACTTCGCGTTTGAACGGTCGTTTGCCGTCCAGGATACCGTCAATGATTCGCAAATAACGATCCAGCGAATACGTATCCTTCGCTTCGAGGCCGGAAAGCATGGCCAGCACGTCCTTCAAAACGGTCAGGCGCTTCATGGCCTCAGGACTCTTGTCCTTGCTGTCGACGATTCGATGAATCTCGCGATCCACCCGCTCCTGGCGACTGGACAGCGGATTCAATTTCGCCTGCGCCACCACGAGTTCCTCGTACGACCATCGCATGGCGACGAACTGGCAGACGAACGGCACCTGAAGTTTGCTGTCCATCTTTTTGCCCTGCTCCTTTGTGGGATGCTCTTTGAACCAGTGGGTGAGGGCGTAAAGGAGAGTCAGGTTCCGGTTCATGTCCTCGTACTTGATAAGGGCGCCCCCCATGATGATCTGAGGAATCAACACCAGCGGCACGATGTTGGCCGCCGTTTTCGGATCGTTGACTAACGAGGAGATAACGAGACCGAGGACGACTCCGCTCATGGCGGTCATAAAGATGATCCCCAAATACACCCAGAACATGCCGCGGATCTGCAGGATGTAGTTACCGATCAGGACGAAGAGGATGCACTGAATCAGTGCGAAAACTCCGAGCGTGACCGTTTTCGAAAACACGTAGTAGGACAGCCGCACGTTGAGATTGCGCTCCCGTTGCAGCACGGCGCGGTCGCGAATGACATCGTCGGCGCTGTTCGTTAGGCCGAGAAACATTGCCACAATCAGCGACAGAAACAGAAAGGTGGGGATATGATAAGCCGACGCGAAATCGTATTTACCGCTGTCCGAATATCGCAGGATCGTCGCGATCAACAGGGCAAGAAGCGGTGCTACGCCCAGGGTGATAATCACGTTACCGCGGTTACGCAGTTTGCTGGTGAAAGCGCGGCGCAGCACGGTGCGAAATTGCGTCCATTCGTCACGCCAGCGGATCGGTGGCCGTTTCCGTTGAGTGGGCGCCGCCGGCAATGGCGGAGCTGATTCTCTCCGCAACGATACCTGCTTAACGTCCTGGATAAGACGAAACGCCTCGTATTTGTCCCGCCAAAACTCCGGAGAGTAACGCCGCGCCGCCACCAGTTGTCCGCGGCTGTTCTCCTCATAAATAATGTCGCCACTCAGATCGCGCAGGGGAGTTTCCAGCACGTCGAAAATAAATTCCGGGCGAGTGGTTCCGCAGGAAGGACAGGCCCCGAGCTCGGCGCCGAACTGGTGTTGATGCTCGGCCTCGGCGAAATACCGCAGCATTTCCGAGGGCGTGCCGAAGAACACCAGCCGTCCGCCTTTGTCCAGCAGAATGGCCTTGTGAAACATCTGGAACAATTTCGAGCTCGGCTGGTGAATGGTCACCATGATGATCTTGTTATGCGCCATGCCGCGGATGATCTCGATGACGTGCTCGGAATCCTTGGACGAAAGGCCGGAGGTCGGCTCGTCGAACAGGTAAACATCCGACATGCCGATCATATCCAGGCCGATGTTGAGTCGTTTTCGTTCGCCGCCGCTCAACGTTTTTTTCACGGCGCTGCCCACCACCGCGTCACGGCGTTCGCCGAGCCCAAGTTCGATCAACTTGCCTTCCAGCCGGCGCATCCGGTCGCGTCGCGAAAGATGCGGGGACCGAATGGCGGCGGCGAACTGAAGGTTCTCGCCAATCGTTAGGTGTTCATCAAACGCGTCCTCTTGGGGGATGTAGCTGACGTAACGTTTGAGGTCGTCCAGATGAGGATACAGGGATTGTCCGTTCAGAAAAATTTGACCACTGCTCGGTTCTAACTGGCCGGCCATTACTTTGAGCAACGTGCTTTTGCCCGAGCCGCTCGCGCCCATAACGCATACCAGCTCTCCGCGCGTGATCGTAAACGAGATCCCTTCCAGGCCAACCTCGCCGTTGCTGAACCGGTGGGTAACTTCACTGACTTCGAGACTGCGAATGATGTTTCGTTCTTCTTCGATGATGCGCTCCGAAAAATTGCAGCGCAGAAACTGACCGATATCGATGCGGATGGTGTCCCCATCACGAAGCGGCGCAGTAGTGCGGACGGAAGTGTCACCGACCATAATCGGCCGATCGGCTTCGATTACTTCGAGCTGGCCGATGCGTTTGTCGTAATCGCAAAAAATTTTCAGCAATACATCGCCGCTGGTTCCGGGCGAAAGAAGAATGTCATCTGCCTCCAGCAAACTCGGATTGTTAGAAACCAGATATTCCGACTTGGACGCTTTCAGTTGAAACCGGCCGCCGAGGGCGCGGGCGCGCCGGCGCAGATCAGCCAGATCCATCTCGCTGTTGTTATGAAAGATGATCCGATCTTCGAGCGTCGCTTCGACCTGCGTGCCGGTTTTCAATTTTGTTCCGTTCAGGACGGCATCAACGTCACGCAGCGCTTTGACGCGAACCTTCAGGCCGAACGTGACCTCCAGCGCGCTTTCACGGGTGCGCGATCGCTCCAGTCCGACTTCATCGGCATCTTTGTTCACCCGCACGAAAATTTGCGGCAGCGAAACGTTTTTCTTGGCGTTGAAGTAAGTAGCCAGATCCTGATAGGTCAGCACCTGGTCGCCGACCAGAATGCGTTGGCCGGGATAAATTCGGCAGAATCCACCGCGCACTAACGGGCGGCCGCGGACAGACACATTTTGTCCGCTGTAATTCTTCAGCAGGATGAGGTCGTGATATCGGAACGCGAGCAGCCGATCATTTCCGCTCAGGCTCTTTAAGGTCACGTCGGCTTTGCCATTCGAGCCAAACGAGACCGATTCCAGCGGTGACGCCCCGCGTTGATAAATTGACGGATCGGAATCCTCCGATGCATTGAGCTGGTAAACAATGTCGATCGCCTGCGCGGCCATGCCGAGCTGCGACATGAATGAGTAAAACGCGACGACTTGTTCCTGCTTCAGCCCGGCCTGCGAGATGAGATCGTAAAGTTGCACCCCCAACATGATCTTGCGGTCGGTGCTCAACTGCGTGCTCAGCTTTTGCGCCATTGCCGACAAGTCCTGCTGTTCGTATAACGCCTGCCGGAACAACTGGCGAAGTTCGGAATAAACCGCTTCCGGATAATCGTAACGAAGGAAGCCGAGGCTGGAATCGATTTCCTCCTCGAGCAATACGCCGTCAGCCTTGGAAAAACTTGCCAGCACTTGAATCAGCAGCGGCAACAAATTTGGACCTTCCGAAACACTGCGCGGCTTGCGCATGGCACGGCGAATCCACCGTCTGCCTTTTCGCTGCATCCGATAGGCAAACGGGGTTACCCTTTGAACGGCGCGGTCGATTTTATCCGCGACTGATGTAACCAGCTCGGTCATTTATGACTAGTGTTGCTGCACAACACAAAAGGTTACCGCAATCAGCGAGCCACGCAACGGATGCGGCGGGAGCCGCGATCCGTTGCGAAGCACCAAACCCCAGGCTCCAAGCACCAGGGAAATCTCAATACCCAACATCGACTTGCGTGCTCGCGCGTCATCTCTTTAGAAGTTTGGTGCTTGGTGGGTCCTTGGAGTTTGGAGCTTGGGATTTGGACTTCCGGCGTGCCGGTTAGTGCGTTGAACATGTGATACGCTCAGTGGTCAAACCGGTACTATTAAATATTATAACCCCAAACGACACGCCGGAACGCCGGTTGCTCTTTTGCATTGCCATTTCACCCATGGTAGCCTGCCTATTACCAAAACTTTGGCCTGACTATGCCTCAATCTGACCGCAACCAGCGGGACAACAAATCGCGCGGAAACGAACCCAATTTCAATTGGCGTGGCGTTATCCTGATCGCGATCGCGTTCGCTTTGATCGCCCTCGCAATCGTCTTCCGCGGCGGCAGTTATCAGGCGCTGGAAGAAGTTCCCTACAACCGGTTTCTCGAATTGCTGGAGAGCAAGCAGATCCTGAACGACAAAAATTATCCGCTCCATTTGGTGGTCGAAGAAGGGCGTCCCACCCAGGCCCTGGTGGGATATTACGTGAAGCAGGGAAGCGGAGCGCAGCCGGCCCAGCCGGTGAAATTCCGCACCACCGTTTACCTGAATTTCACCAATAACCTTCAGGAGAAACTGGCGTCTAACGGTATTCAGCCGGGGATTAAGACCGAATCAAATGTTCTGGCTCAGACCGTGATTGGGTTTGCGCCGATCGCGTTGTTCCTGCTCGTTTTGTATTTCCTGTTCCGGCAGCAGATTCGCATGGCCGGCAAAGGCGCGCTGAACTTCGGAAAATCAAAGGCCCGTATGCTGGCGCGGGACAAAAACAAAATCACATTTCGTGATGTCGCCGGGGTGGAGGAAGCGAAGGATGAAGTGCAGGAATTGGTGGAATTTCTGCGCGATCCAAAGAAGTTTCAGAAACTCGGCGGCCGCATTCCAAAGGGCGTGTTGTTAGTCGGGCCGCCCGGCACCGGTAAGACTTTACTGGCCCGCGCGATTGCCGGTGAAGCCGATGTGCCGTTTTTCTCCATTAGCGGTTCGGATTTTGTTGAGATGTTCGTCGGCGTCGGCGCATCCCGTGTTCGCGACATGTTCGAACAGGGTAAAAAATCGGCGCCTTGCATTATTTTCATCGATGAAATCGACGCGGTGGGACGTCATCGCGGCCATGGCGTCGGTGGCGGCCACGATGAGCGCGAACAAACGTTAAACGCGCTGCTGGTGGAGATGGACGGATTCGATACCCAGGAAGGCGTGATCATTATCGCCGCGACTAACCGGCCTGATGTGCTGGATCCGGCCTTGCTGCGTCCTGGCCGATTTGATCGTCAGATCACGGTGAACCTGCCGGACGTGAAAGGTCGCGAAGAGATTTTGCGGGTGCATTCCAAGAAGGTGAAGCTGGCCGAAGGCGTTGATCTGGCGGTAGTCGCGCGCGGGACGCCGGGATATTCCGGCGCCGAGTTGGCGAATGTTATCAACGAAGCCGCATTGCTGGCGGCCCGTCGTGGTTTGAAAGGGATTACGCTGGCCGAACTCGAAGAAGCACGGGACAAGGTTCGTTGGGGCAAGGAGCGCCGCAGTCTGGCCTTGAGCGAAAAAGAAAAGGCCAATACCGCCTATCACGAAGCCGGTCACGCGTTGCTGCTGGAGCTGTTACCGCATACCGAGCCGCTCCACAAAGTTACCATCATTCCGCGCGGGCCGTCGTTAGGTTCCACCATGTGGCTGCCGGAAGAGGACAAGTATACCAACCGCAAAAACGAATTACTGGCCAGCCTAACCGTCAAAATGGGCGGCCGCGTGGCCGAGGAAATTGTGTTTGGCGATGTGACTAACGGCGCCGCCGGGGATATCAAGATGGCCACCGCAATGGCCAGGAAAATGGTTTGCGAATGGGGCATGAGCGAAAAAATGGGAATGGTCGAATACGGCGAACACGAAGATTACGTATTTCTCGGCCGCGATATTTCCCGGGCTCGCGATTACAGCGAAGCGACCGCCGAAGAGATCGATCGCGAAGTGCGCCGTTTGCTCGATGACGCCTATCAACAGGCCAAAGACACTTTGACCGCACACCGAACCACTTTGGATGTGATCGCCAAGGCGTTGCTTGAGTATGAGACTTTGGATGGAGCGCAGATCCGGGAAATTGTCGAGCACGGCAAGCTGCTCCATCCGCCTACCGGCATCCCACCCTCGGCAGGAGAAAAGATGCCGCCGGAGAAACCACCAAAGCAGGTGGTAGTAGCGCCCGATGTAACGCCACCACTTCCCGGTGCGTTAGGCGGCGCGCCCGCCTAAGACCTGGCGGCCTCTCATTAACACCGGCCTTCGCGCCCCCTAACCTGGCGGCCTCTCATTAGCACCGGCCTTCAGGCCGGTGTTATAGAATTCAGAGCCAAGGCCAGCCGTTTTAACGGCTTACCTTTCATGCGACATGCCGACGATGGTAAGCCGTTAAAACGGCTGGTGTCGCGTCCGACCCGGACGCACCGGTCTGACCAGTCGCGCTACTTCG
>DATFCK010000332.1:0-8326 GCA_035253185.1 Chthoniobacterales bacterium
GTCGGAACGCAGGCCCGCGAGTTGTTCGATGACGCGCAGGATCTTTTGAAACAAATCGTAGCCGAAAAATCGTTGATCGCGCGCGGCGTTCACGGATTTTGGCCGGCTACCGCCGTCGGGGATGACGTCGAACTGTTCACCGATGAAACCCGCAGCCGAAAACTGGCGACCCTTTATTTTCTGCGCCAGCAAATGCAAAAGCCGGAAGGACAGCCTAACTATTCTTTGGCTGATTTCATCGCCCCGAACTCTCAAACCCGAAATGATTCGGGGCCGTCCAATGGCAAGCTCTCAAGTCTCAACTCTCAATCGATCCCTGACTACATCGGCGGTTTTGCGGTATCGATTCATGGCGCTGATGAATTAGCCAAACGGTTTTCGGCCGCGCACGACGATTACAACGCGATTTTGGCCAAAGCGCTCGCGGATCGGTTGGCGGAAGCGTTTGCGGAATACCTGCACAAACAGTCGCGCGTCGCGTGGGGATTCGGCGGCGATGAAGATCTTTCAGAGGCAGAACTGATCGCGGAAAAGTACCGGGGGATTCGACCAGCCGCCGGCTATCCGGCATGTCCTGATCACGTTGAGAAACGGACACTTTTCGCGCTGCTCGAAGCCGAGAAGAACGCTGAGATGCGTTTGACCGAATCGTTTGCGATGTATCCGGGGGCCAGTGTCAGCGGCCTTTACTTTTCGCATCCCGAATCGAAGTATTTCGGAGTGGGAAAAATCGCGCTGGATCAGGTGTCCGAGTATGCGAAGCGCCGGGGGGAGTCGTTAGGCGAAGTCGAAAGACGATTGGCGACGAATCTGGCCTACGAGCCGGCTGCGCCGACGGTGAATCGTTGAATGGCATCGGTTTCCAGCCGATGGGACGGCGCAGGCGCGCCCCTCCCTCGCGCATGTACCACGTTTTTGGGGAAATAAAGCGTCCGTCCAAACAAAACCGTTGTAGCCGGGATCGTTGACCCCGGCTCAGCTACAACAAGGATCACCCAATGAAGCAACAACATACCGGATGCAATTGGGTCCGGCCCGTGATACCGGTATAGCCGCTTGTCCGGGGCGTAGCTTAGCTTGGTAGAGCGCGTGGTTTGGGACCACGAGGTCGGAGGTTCAAATCCTCTCGCCCCGATTTCAGTGCCGGCAGGCACGATCGAATTTAGCCGGTGGGCGCTAGCCACCGGACAAAAGCCTCAATAGTGTATTGCCCCGGATGGGGCAGAGGGGTATTTGGGGACGTTCGACCGCGCGAACCAACGCGTTAAATGTTTCCGCAGCCCCTAACGGGGCTCGTTCGGCTTCTACACGTTACCCGGTGGCTTGCGCCACCGGCTAATTTCCGGGGTGCCTCCGGCACCAGGAATCTTTGTCACAACCCCAGGTGAAGCACCGGCGCCGAACGACAGAACCCCCCGAGGCGACAAACAATCGGGAGGGAGAGAGGCCACTATGCCGTCCCATCGACTGGAAGCCGATGCCACGATGAGCGTGTTTCCCCCAAAACCCGGTACATTTACCTGCCGCTTAAAACTTAAGACTTAACACTTGAATCTTAGTGTTATGTTGAGCGCATGCGGACCGCTTTTGCATTCCTGGTTTATGCAGTATCGATCGCGACAATTAACGCTCAGGATGCTGCGCAACCAGCGATGACGATCGCCCCTGCTCCACCGGCGGAATCGCCGCCGGTGCCGGAGCCGCCGTCGCCTACCCCGATTGTGCCCGAATTAGAAACCTTGGATAAGGCGTTCAATCAAACCGGCCTCGGGAGAGCTGCGGACGAACTTCGCGCTCGGGTAGAAATGCGGAAGCTTCAAAATCAGGTAGCACACGAGCCGAATGTCATGTCGGCGAAGGCGGCCGCCGACACTGCCGCGACCGACTTGGATAAACGCGACCGCCTTCGCGAGTATTACGAGCTGAGCTATGGGTTGATGTCGAAGCAGGCGTCCGGTCCCGGAGTGAAGGCGTTAATCGACAAAACAAAGAAGGAACATTTGGCGCAACTGGCGCAACCGCGGGTGCGGCCGCGGCCCGGCGACGCTACCCCAACGCCGACTCCCAAAAAGAAAAAAGCCAAAGGCGCCGGAAAGCGGTTTTAGAGCGCAAATTGGCCGGGGCGGCGAACTGTATCTAGTGCTGAGCGGGAGGGGCGGAAAACCTGGCAACGGAGCGCGTCGTTAGTCCATTAGTCCAACACGACGCCCGCGGTCCGCGGCAATGCAATCGCGATGGCGATTCGGTGAACAGGCCAACCCTTGGGTCAGGGACTAACGAGTGGCGGATGGCCAACCCTGGCATTGCCCTTGAAGCCCGCGTCGCTGAACAATATACGGTTGGCAATCACTTCACCGTCTACCTGCGCCTGCCCTGAAAGTCGCACCGTTCGGTTATTGGCCATCAACATCCCGGAAAGTTTTACGTTTCCGCTTAACGAAACCGCGCTGTCCCTGGTGCGAATGTTGAACAGGACGTTATTCCATTGCACACCACCCGAAAGCACGACCTGGGCGTTGTCGGAGAGCGAAAATCGTTTGCTGACATTGATGATAAACGTCGTGGTCGCGGTTCCTTCCAGGGTGAAACTGGAATTGCCGCTCAGCCTGAAATTGCCCAGCTTTACGACGACGGTGGCGCCGGGTTCGCCCGAAACCGTAAAGTTGCGATGCTGGCTGAGCTCGATGTCGTTAGGCGCGAAGTAGGTTCGGCTGAACTGGTTTGCCTGCCGCGAGATGGCCACGGCGGCGGCCGCGGCGCTATCGAGCAAAGCGTCCTGGTCGTGGAATCGGGACCCGGTCACAGTCGCGTATGGTCCCATTTCCACCGAGCCGGCGGTCGGGCAATAGAGATCGCCATCGATCGTAGCTGCATGCCGAAGGGTGATGCGGCCGATACCGGCCACGCCCACATCGCCTTGCACAAACGCGCTGCCGGCCAATTCATCCCGGCTCGTTTCGTCGCCCAGCGTCAATATCGACCAGTGCTGCAGCGAGCCGGCTCCTGGCAGTATCGCCGCCAGGTCGGCGGAGGCGGGGGAAATGCCCAGCAGCAACAGGCTGACCGAAAAGGCGAAAGACCTGGCAAACCCCGGGAACATTTGGCCATTTCCGAAGCTAAATTCATACCGCCCCTCATCGGACCGGGCTGGAGTACCGGCGACCTCAGCCAGCCGGTGATCCCAGGCGCGTTCTCGGCGCCGTGCCCTTGCTCCCCTACCCCGGGTCAGCTATCCTACCGGTTTCCTATTTGCCGCGTTCGTCTAGTGGTTAGGACACAGCCCTCTCAAGGCTGGTGCACGGGTTCGACTCCCGTACGCGGTGCCACTCGGGGGTTTTTCATTTTCCATTGCTTTGGAGTTGCGTCACGAGGGCGAACCTCGCGACCCGAACAGCCGATGGCTCTCAAGCAACGGCGGTTTGTAACCGCCGTATTTTTCAGCGCGGCGGTTGCAAACCGCCGTTCCTTGTTTATGGACTAACGACCTGCGCGCCGCCGCTGAGCTTTACCTGATTGGCCCAGATGCCTCCACGCACAATCGACTTCCCGGAATTCGAAACCGTTCGTTGGTTCGCCAGAATGTATCCACGCAGGACCGATTCACCGGACATGGTGACGTCGGTGCCTGTCCCCCGGACATTGAACAAGACATTCTGAGCCACGACGCCGCCCGACAGAATAATCTGGGCATGATTGGTTAACGAGAACGATTTGGTTACATTCAACACGAAATTCGTGGTGGCGGTCCCCTGTAACGTCAGCGTGCCGGAGCTGATCTTGAAGTCGTTTAGCTTGAGGACAACGGTCTGACCGGGAGCGCCGCTGAGGGTCAAGTTTTGTTTGCCGCTCAGGTTGATGTTGGTGATGCCGGCGTAAGCTGGTGTCACCGGAAGTGCCCATGCCTGATTGGAAGCATTATTCGCTTCGGCAACGCCGTTATCGAGCTGCGGATCGTAGGCCGGAGCGTGGAAGATACTGCCGTTAAGCCTGGCGTTACCCGTTACCGTAAGTGTGCCGTTACTCCGGTACCACAGGTTTCCGTCCACCAACACGTTACCGGTGGCGCGGACATTCCCGGCGCCGGCCACGCCTACGTCACCCTGGATGTAGGTATTGCCGGTGGTATCGACGTTGTCTACGACCACGTCGCCGCCCAGCGCGAATACACGCCACCGGAACAGATCTCCAATCGTTGGAACGCTCGTTAGGAGATCCGCGTGCGCGGTTACAGAACCGATGGTCAGGGTCGCAAAAGCTGCTGCCGCAAATAGGAATTGTTTGGGTTGAAACATGGGGTTCGAGGTTTGGGCGTAAGAAATGGAGGCGCCTTTTTGCCATAAAACGCGTAGAAGCGTCAACAAAGAATTTTTGGTCCGGCCCGAGTTGCGCTATCACACCCCATCATGCTGGGCGCGATCGCCGCTTAAATCTCGTCAACTGAATATCTTACCTTGGGAATTTCGTCTCCGTTAATTGGCGTTGATTATCTACTTTTCGAATGAGAAAAAAGCGTCATACGACCGGCTTACCCTTCGGCCCCGGGCTACGTTGCCTAGATGACTGCTGCGCTCCGACATTCACGATCGACCACCGCCGTCATCGTCGCCCTCACCTTTGCCGCGCCGTTCCTTGGTGGGTCGATCGCTCTCTGGGCAAAAGCCACGATCGCCCTCCTTAGCGGGCTACTGCTCATTATAGTACCGCCGCGACGCTCGGCCGGCCGGGGCCTGAATTTCATCTTCTGCGCAGTGGCGCTTTTGTCCTTCCTGCAGTTTTTGCCGGCGGCGTGGTTCCCCACGCCGGCCTGGCGCGCGACGCTGATCGGACTTGGCGTTCAACTGCCGTCTACCGTGTCGCCGCAACCATGGCTGACGCTCGAAGCTACTTGTTTGCTTTGGCTCGGTTTGGCCTGGGCATATTACCTGTTCACGTATGACTGGGACGAAACCCGTTCCCGCGAATTCGCCTGGGACGCTTATTGCCTCGGTATTCTGATCTTATCGGCGCTTCTGGTCATCGCCTACGCATTGAAATGGCGTATCCCATTCTGGCCTAACGTCCTTGAATTTGGCTTTTTCCCGAATCGCAATCAGACCTCCAACGTGCTGGGCATCGGCGGAATTATGGTCTACGCCAACGCGTTTCATAATCTCGAGCAGGGACACAGACGGGGCTGGTTTTGGCTAACCAGTCTGGGGTTGATCTGCTGGGCGCTGATCCTGAATTATTCGCGCGGGGGCATCATTCTGTTCTTCGCCGGCACGCTGATCTGGCACATCTGGTGGCTGGTTCGCTCCGAAACCCGGGAGAGCACTCCGCCATTCATTACCTGGGCCCCCCTGGTGATCCTCATCGGCTTGTTGCTCTTTGCCGGAGGCGAGACCTGGCTCCGGTTCAAAAACTCCAGCCAATTGATCTCTACTCAGGAAGCCGGACGCCTGTTGATCCAACGCGATGCCCTAACAATGCTGCAAACGTCGCCCGTTCTCGGCGTTGGGCTCGGTAATTTCCGATCGTTATTTTCGGCGCACCGCCACTTTTTTGTTTCCGACAGTGAAGCGATCCATCCCGAAAGCGACTGGCTTTGGCTCGGAACGGAGATGGGGATTATTGCGCCGTTGCTGATACTGGGCGGTTTCGGGCTGTGGATAGTGCGTTGTTTTCCGTTCGCACCCGGAACCTGGCGGGGCCTGCGCCGGGCGGCGATGATTGCCGGGATCGCATTCGCCGTTCATGGCGTATTGGATGTATCGGGGCATCGCGTCGGCGCCGTCTGGCCGGCACTTTTCCTCGCCGCCACCGCCCTGCATCCGCAGCGGAGTGATCGGTCAAGCGGTGCGCTACCGATCCTGTTTCGCTGCCTGGGCGCAATTTTCGTGATAATCGGGTTCTGGTGGTTCACTTCGTTAACTCGAGCCGCGGGACCGCCCACTACCGCAACCGTGCAGCGGTTGATCAATCGGATCCCCGAAACAACCGATGCCGAAGATTTCCAACAATTGTTAGACTTGAGCAACCATGGTTTGGAAGTCGCGCCGCTGAACTGGATCATGTACTACAATCGCGGCCTGGCCGAGACCCGCCTGCATTCCGGCCGCGACGAGATAACCCGGGATTTCGCGGTGGCGCGATTTCTCATGCCTAACTGGCCGGACCTTTACCTCAAACAGGGAGCTGCCTGTCTCTTCGTCGATGAGGTCGACATTGCCTTTTCGATCTGGAACGAAGGCCTGGACCGATTGTCGAATCCGGCGGCTTTCTATGCCGATCTTTACGGTCTGGTCAAAGATAACGCTGACCTGCGGGACCGCTGGCGAGAATTGGGAATGTCGAATAAGCGTTGCGTCCTGATTTTTCTCTCGAACGCTACGCCGGCCGAATTCCAGTTTGAACTAAGCCGCATTCTCACCGAAAACCCGGAGCTGCGGGATTTCGAGCCTGCTGAACTCAAACGGTTGTTTCAACTTTGGTATGAGAAGGGCGAAAAATTGTCGCTGGCAGAAACTCTTCGCTCGCATCCGAAATGGGAATCGATCGCATGGTATCAATTGGCGCGGGTCTACGCTGATTATCAGGATTACCGGCCGGCCTACGAGAAACTTCGTGAGCACGCGGGTGCAACTCTCCCGGACGTGCCGCCTAACGAACCGGTGGAAACATTGGCAACCCGGTTTCGCCTGGACGGCAATGAAAACGACGGCCTGAAACTGGCCCGGGCGCAGGCCGCGCGAGGCGAAATCGATGACGCGCTGGCGGTTATCACCGTTCTCACTTCGCGATCACGCCCTTCTCCCTTTGTTCATTATGTTGAAGCCGGCCTTTGGGCTCGAAAGGAGAATTGGTCCAAAGCGTGGCAGGCGATGTGGAAATACGTTGAACAAGCCAAACTTGCTCAATGACGAATGACGAATGACGGATGACGAATGCTGACTTTCCCAGTCTTCTGCCTGCCCGCCGTACCCTCGGCGTAGGCGGGGTCCTCCGTCCTCGATTCTCTGCCGTCTGCCGAGTTTCTACTTTCTAAATTCTACTTTCTACTTTTTCCCCTCCCCTGGTACGCAGCGGGCTAGCAGCGAAAAGCGGGCTTGCCGTGCTTGTCCATAATCTTTAGAAACCAATGCTTTCCGCGAGCGTACTTCGGTCGGTTGTGCTAGTTATTGCCAATCGAAAATTCCGCGCGGTGCCTACTTCTCCCTCTGCCCCCTGCCCGTGACCTCGGTCTTCTCACTTCCGCGTCTGATGTTCAAGGCCATGCCGGCTGTGGTGGCCATCAGTTTCGCCGGATCCGGATTCGCGCAGGAAGCCGTCCCGTCTGATCTCGCGCCCTCTACCAATCCGGGCCTGAGCCAGCAGGAAATTGAGGCACTGCAAGGGCCCTCTACTCCCCCCGCGCCCACCGTTTCAGGCGAGCAACTCACCGAGACGCCGCGGCGCCTCAACTATGGGGTTAGCCTAACTGTTCGCGGCGTGTACGACGACAACATCCTGTTGAACAGCGTCAACGAAACTGACGATTTTTATTTTGCAATCGAGCCATCGATATTCATCGGATTTGGAGGCCAGGAGGATGCGGCGGGGGCAAGTTCGCTTCGCTTTATTTATCGGCCGAGCATTTTTCTGTTTCTCGATCAGTCCGAGCACGACACCGTGCAACACCTGATTCGGTTGACCGGCAATCATACTTTCGGGCGCCTAACCGTGTCTCTGTCGCAGGATATCCAGATTCTCGATGGCGCAGACTTGAACTCGCTCTCGGATCCGACCGGGCACAATGCCAACATCGACGTGGGCCAGCGCACCAGACACAACATTTACACTACCACGCTGAGCGATTCTTATGTGCTGACCGGTAAACTTTTTCTCAGCAACGCTATCGGGCTGATTATCGATCAATATCCGTCGAACTTCATCGGATCGAACAACATCTTCGGCAACCTGTTCTTGAACTACACTTACAGCGACAAGCTGACCGTCGGACTCGGTGGCACGTTCGGTTACAATACCGTTGAGCAGGGCAGCCCCGATCAGACTTACGAACAGGCCAATATCCGGTTGAACTATGCGGCTACCGGAAAGATCAGCCTGAGCACGTCGGCCGGCGTTGAGTTTCGGCAATTCGACGACAGTTCCTTCGGCAGCGGTGTCGGCACCGAAATCAATCCGGTGTTCGATTTGAGCGGCACCTACAAACCGTTCGACGGAACATCAATGAGCCTTGTCGGCAGCCGGCGAATCCAAAACTCGGCCTCACAGCTGGGCCAGGATTACACCACGACTAACTTTCATTTCAACATTACCCAGCGGTTTCTTCGGCGGTTTAATCTTG
>DATFCK010000333.1:0-6516 GCA_035253185.1 Chthoniobacterales bacterium
CCGGGTCCTGGACGTTGATGTCGACTATCACGTAAGCGGGCATGGGTTTGAGAAGTTGAGGGTTGAGAGTTGAGGGTTGAGGGTTGAGGGTTGAGGGTTGAGGGTTGAGAGAGGTTGTTTGAAGAAGTTGAGAGTTGAGAAAGCTAAAGCGCCTGCCGAAGGACAGCCCCAAATACCTTTGGGGTTGAATGGTTAAATCACTCCAACTCTGCTACTCTCCGTTAGGGTTGTTCTCAATTTCGGGAAAGTGTCGGCGCTTTCGTAACCGCAGCCAGTTGTTCCACGTTTTCTTCATGCTGTCGCGGGGAGTCAGATACTGTTGGTTGAGCTCGTTACCTTTGACGATCTGGTCGAGGATCCCTTTCACCGAAAAATCTTCCGTATTCAGAATAGTGTAGGCAGTGCCGACCGCGGCCGCATGGTGCGCGTCGCTCGACGCTGTCATCGGCAATCCACGTTCCTGGGCGTATTTGAAAGCATAACGATTGTAGCGGCGCAGCGTAGTCGCGGCGTTGAAAACCTCGATCGCATCGATCGGGAGGGTCTCCAAAACCGAGAAGCGAATGCCGGCGCGAAACAGATCGTAGGGGTGCGGCGGGATCGCCAGACCGCCCCGCTGGTGGATTAAATCGCAGATCTCGCGCGCCGGCCTGCCCTTCAATTCCGGCGGATGCGGCAGCGTTGCCCCGATGCAAAGCAGGTGACCCTCCGCGGTCGTTACCTCAACCCCGGGAATGATCAAAAAGTCATCGACCGGCTGACCGTTGTCGCGCATCAACCCTTTCTGGAGCATGTACTCGACGGCTTCGCAGGTATTGTGGTCGGTAATGGCGAAACCGTGCAGCCCTTTTGCCCGCGCCGCGGTGATGATCTCTTCCGGACTCGAAACGCCGTCGCCGGAGAAATACGAGTGGGTATGCAGATCGATGTTGTAGGACATTGGTCAGGCTGGCTATTGCCGCGTCAGGACACTATTTTGTGCCGGTTAGAAATGCAAAGAGCGGGTTTCAAGGAGTGGGCAGTCGTTTGCCAGGCGTTGGGAGCGGGCCGCCAAAGTATCATTTTGCGCAAAGGTGGAATAGCCGAGGGCCGGGACGGGTTCTCGTTCAGGCACCGCGAGTTCTTTTTGTTTCCAACCTGGTTGCACGAACAGCCGGCGAAAGTGCGAGAGTGGCAGGGGCTGGACGGCTTGTCGGAAAACGCTGAACGCCCAACGGTCCGAGCCGGACTGGCACAGAACGCCGAACATCGAAGTGAAGAACGCGTGATCCCGCCTGAGAGTGACTCGATGCTCGAAATCAGGTATGCGGCCAAGCTGGAAACCTTCCGCACAATCACATTGTGGGAGGTGGCTGAAGCGCTTGAGCCTTTGCATATCTTGAAGTCGGAAGTGATCCGGGAACGATTTGAATATGACGCCGCGCCGGGATTGCATGTGGCATTTGTTCGCGTCTATCGATTGGATCCAGTTTGGCGGTTTCCTAACCAGAGAAAGTACGGTGGCTGCCGATCCTGGGTGGATTTGCCGGAGACGCCTAACGATTTGCAGTTAGAAGCGGTGTTAGACGAAACCGAGCATTCTAAACGCTTCGAGGAATTCGTGATGGTTGTGGATGATCAGCTCGCTAAAGATCATCCTTCTCTTTGAGGGCGCTCTGCAACTACTGTTTGTCATCCCGAGCGCAGTCGAGGGACCTCGCTCACCAGCGTGAGGTGTTCCGCGTAGCCTTGTCATCCCGACCGGGCGGAGCGTTGATCTCCCATATGCTTTGGGGATTTGTCAGTTTTGCGAAGCGTCATTCGTCCTTCCCTCACGCAAACCGGAGTCGGTTGCGTCACTTGATCACCAAAACAGCCAAACGTTGTCATCGAATCGGTTGATTGGCACCTGAGCAGCAGAAACCACCCCAGCGTTGTCATCTCGAGCGCAGTCGAGAGATCTCGCCTACTTGCGTGACGTGTTCCGCATATGAGAGATCCCTCCACTTCGGTCGGGATGACAAGGCTATGCGCTGGACCTACACAGCGCGACAGTTGTCGAAACCGTCTCATTCGCCGGACTGGTCTGCACAATGCCCATTCTTTATCCATGAATTTTTTTTGGTCTACACCGCGACATCGATGGTTTTCCCCGGAGGTTGTGGGCCCCCAGCGTTGTCATCCCGAGCGCAGCCGAGGGATCTAGCCTACTTGCGTGACGTGTTCCGAAATGGGCGATTCCTCCACTTGGATCGGGATGACATAGCTATGCTTTGGACGCTACCAGGCGTGCAAAGTATTTAGTAGTGCGGCGAGCAGCTAGTGACGAACCAATCCCGGTGAGCAAATTACGGCTGTGGGTAGGGCGAGACCAGTTCCTCCTCCAGCACGTCAGGTTCCGGAGTTGTTTCCGATCGTGACACATCGGTCGGACGATTGAATTGCAGATCGTACAAACGTCGATAGTAGCCGGATTTTTCCAGGAGCTCGGCGTGACTGCCGGTTTCCATGATGCGCCCGTGTTCCATCACGATAATCTGATCGGCTGCCAGGATGGTAGAGAGCCGATGAGCGATGGCGATAACGGTTCGTCCGGCGGAAAGGCGCTCCAGAGCACCTTGAATCTGCTTTTCTGACTCGGAATCGAGCGCCGACGTCGCTTCATCCAGGAGGAGGATCGGCGCATCCTTCAACAACGCCCGGGCGATGGCGAGCCGCTGCTGCTGGCCCCCGGAAAGCAGGCATCCTTTATCGCCAATTACGGTGTCATATCCGTTAGGCTGGCTCATGATGAAATCGTGCGCGTAGGCCGCGCGGGCGGCGGCGTACACTTCTTCCTCGGTTGCGCCTAACCGGCCGAACTGGATATTCTTGAAGATGGTATCGTGAAACAGGAACGTTTCCTGAGTGACCAGGCCGATTTGCTCGCGAAGCGACCGCTGGGTCAGGCTGCGCAGATCGTGTCCATCAATCCGAATAACACCGGCGGTAGGATCGTAAAGCCGCAGCAATAGCGACAGGATGGTGGATTTGCCGGCTCCGCTGGAACCGACCAGCGCATAGGTCTTGCCCGGTTCCACCCGCAGATTGAAATCGTGGAGCGCGTCGGTCGTGCCGGTAGGATAACGAAAGGTGACGTGTTCCAGTTCGAGCAACCCGTTAGACGACGCGAGATCGACCGCATCGGGACTATCCTGGACCGTCGGCGACGAATCGAGCAGCGAGAAAATCTTGGTGGTTGCTCCGATCCATCGCTGCACAATGATGTGCAGTTTGCTCAAGGTTTTGACCGGCTCGTAAAGAATGAAGATGCCGGCTAACAACCCCAAAAATTTGCCGGCAGGCAGATTGGCGACGTAAACGTAGACGAAGGCCAGGCCGACTCCGATCGAGGCGATTATTTCCACCAGCGGACCCGTCGCCTCGGTGGCTTTAACCATTTTCATCTGGTTGGAAAACTGCTGCTGCGTGGCCCGCCGGAAGAATTTCTCCTGATGATCTTCGCGGCCGAACGATTTAATCACCCGAATGCCGGCGAACGTTTCCTGCATCGTTACCGTCATCTGGCCCATTCCCTTTTGTTCGTGTTGCACCGCTTTCTTGGCGCGACTGCCGAAAATTCGGATCGGAATGAGGCAACTGGGAAAAAGGATCAGGGTAACCACGGTAAACTTCCAATCCATTAACAACAGCGCCGTAATCGCCCCAATGATGGTAACGGGCTGTTTGAAGACATCGCTGCTGACCGTGCTTAACGCAGTCTGCATGCTGCGGGTATCGTTAGCGATTCGCGACATCAGAAAACCGGCCCGGATCTTGTTAAAGAAATCCATCGAATGCCGGATCATTTTGCCGAAAAGCTCGTTTCGGATATCGAGCACGACGCGGTTGCTGACCCAGTTCATGAAGTAGGTGTTGCCGTAGGACAGAAGGCCGCGCGCGATCATGACTAACGGAATAGCGAGACACACCCAAGCGATTGAGCGAAGATGCGGGCCGGCCGTCAGGATCCCGTCGCGGTGGGTAAGCAGGCTCTGACGGTCGGGGATTGCGCCTTGAAAAATGAAACTGGAAACGCGCGCCACCACCAGCGGGAGAAGGGAAGTCAGCACCCCGAAGCCAACGCCTAACAATAATCCGAGAATAAATCGGCCGCGGTAGGGTTTCACATAGCCGAAGACCCGGGCGTAAGGCGCTTTGGCAGCACGAAATGTTTCGAAAAATGAGAGCTTGGGCCGCTTTGGCCCTTCCTGCTCGGTCATAAGACTTTGGGTGCCGGCCCGCCCGCTTCGTTACGCGAAGCCTTACGGGCGTGGCATCGACAGCAGGGAATTCATAGCATCGATTACCGCTTCCGTCGAGATGAGCTTCATGGGGAGGCGTTCCTGACGAGGCACGAAATCTCGAACCGGTGCGGGCGACCCGCCCTGGAGAATAACGGCGGAATCGTGACGCGGTCGCCAGTGGAAAGGATTGGTCGGGCCAAACAGAATTATCTGCGGTGTTTTGGTGGCGGCAGCGAGATGAACCGGCGCGGAATCTACCGTTACCAGCAGCCGCGCCTGCGCAATCAACGCGGTTAGGGTTAGAAGATCGATCTTGTTCGAAAGATCGACCACCCGGGGCCTGGTGTCGCCGGATGGGCGAGGGAGCAACGATTCAATTTCGGCAAGATGTGATTTTTCCTGCGGTGAAGATCCACCGGTCAGGACGCAAGTGACCGGCCAGCGTTCCAGCGCGGACTGGATCAGATTGGCCCAACGATCCGGTTGCCAGAACTTTTCGATCCGGGCCGATCCCGGATGAAAAATTACAAACGGTTCGGTTATACCGGATCGATGCCTAACGTCTTTTGCGTGCGCGGCGGATTCTGCCGGCACGATCAGCTGGACGGGGGGACAGGTGTCCTGAATGCCAAGTGGTTTCAGCAGCGAAAGATTGTAATCGATCATATGAGCGTCCCGCACTCGTCCGGGCACGAATTGGTTGTAAGCGCGTTGCCGGACTGGCGCCCGGCGTTTAATTCGGGCGGAAGCAATTCGAATTTTGGCGTGTGAAAGATAACTCAGCAGCGCCGATCGATTGTTTCGGGTGAAATCCACGCAGGCGTCGAACTTCGTTCGCGCGATTTTCATGAAAGTTCCGACATCGGCGGGGTTACGCTGCATCACATAGCGCGAATCGAGGTGTGGAATTGCCGGAAGCAGGGGCGCACAACTGCGCGACGTTACCAACGTAATGTGTGCGTCCGGAAACTTCTGACGAATCGCCGCAATCGCCGGCGTCGTTAGGATAAGATCGCCGATGCGGCGGAGCTGGATGAGGAGAATATTCACTGCCTTGGCGACTTAATACAGGATCAGGGTGACCGGCACCACTAAAGGAACTGACTATTCCAAGGTTGTCATCCTAAGCGAAGTGGAGGGACCTCGCCTACTTGTGTGACGTGGACTGCGTCGGCGAGATCATCGCTCCGCCCGGTCGCGATCCCACTCGGGATGACATAGCTGTCCTTTGGGTGTTTGCCAGGCGTGCGAAGGGTCATTCATCCTTTCCTTCAGCCGAACCGGAACTGGTTGATTGCCACTTGATCAGCAGAACACCCAAACGTTGTCCTTGAATTGGTTGATTGGCACTTGATCACCAGAACAGCCAAACCTTGTCATCGAATCGGCTGATTGCCACTGAGCAGCAGAAACACCCAGCGTTTGTCATCTCGAGCGCAGTCGAGAGATCTCGCCTACCTGCGTGACGTATTCCGTATATGAGAGGTCATCGCTCCGCCCGGTCGCGATCCCAGTCGGGATGACATTGCTGTGCTTTCTGAAGCATTGGCTCCGGATGCAACGCGAGATTTTCCTGCCAATTCGTTAGATTCCGAACCAAGAGTTTTGAGAAGAATTCTACCGTTGCGCTCTTTTGATCGCGACGCCGTAGGCATCCAGCAGCCTTTCGCGATAGTGGTCCCACGTAAAATTGTCGATTACTCGCTGCCGTGCAGCTTTGCTCATCTTTTCAACGACATCGGGATTATCGTATAGATGTTTGAGCGCGGCGCCGACCGCATCGACATCGCCAGGTTGCACGATGATTCCTTCGATTCCATCGCGCACGACGTCTCCCGCTTCCCGGGTGGTAATCGACGGCAAACCGCATGCGGCCGCTTCATAAACGGTTTTCGCACTCCCTTCCCATTGCGACGGAAAAACGTACACCGTTGCCTGCTGAAGAAGCTTCTCGTGATCGCGCACAAAGCCGATCACCTTCACGCTTTCGGCGGCGAATCTGTTCAGATGCGGTTTTATTTCGTCGTGTACCGCTCCCACCAGCCACAACTCCGCTTCGTTCAAATTCAATCGCGACCACGCTTCCAGCAGATGATGAACGCCTTTCCTCTCAATCAAAGCACCGGTGAACACAGCAATGAACTTTTTCGGTCGAATTCCCGGATGGAACCGATCGGTGTCCACGCCCCGCGGTAAGTAAAACAATTTGTCGTCCGGAAAACCGCGGACACGAAATGTTTCAGCCGCCTTT
>DATFCK010000334.1:0-5658 GCA_035253185.1 Chthoniobacterales bacterium
AAGCTGAGTGTCGAGACGTACCGCGGTGGTCGCCGAAGCCCCAAATCCCAATACCCAAGCACCAGGGAAATTCGAATCTTCAAACACCAACCCCACATAACGGCTTTGGACCTTCGGATTTGAAGTTTCCCTGGAGTTTGGTGATTGGGGTTTTGTTGCTTACGATCGAGGGATTGCTGCGCACTCAGGTGTATTTAAGCACTTCTTCGATCGTAGTGTCACCGGCGAAAATTGAGCGCAACCCGTCCAGGCGCAGCGTCTTCATGCCCAGTTCCATCGCTTTTTGTTTCAATACCACGGTGGGTGCGCGTTGATTGATCAGTTCGCGAATTGGATCGTTAATGCGCATCAATTCGTAAATACCAATGCGGCCTTTGTATCCGGTCTGGTTACAGGTGTCGCAGCCCTCTCCGTAGTAAAATTTCTTGCTGCCAATGTCCCGTTTGGGGATTTCGAGCTGGCTCAGGATCGCATCGGTCGGTTGATAGGCTTTGCGACAGTTAGGGCAAATCCGACGCAACAACCGCTGGCCGAGCACGGCTTCGAGGGTGGACGAAATCAGAAATGGCTCGACCCCCATGTCGATGAGCCGGGTGACCGCGCCCGGCGCATCGTTGGTGTGTAGCGTCGTGAAAACCAGATGGCCGGTAAGCGACGCCTGGATGGCAATTTGTGCCGTCTCCAAATCCCGCGTTTCTCCAACCATGATCCGATCGGGATCCTGTCGCAAAAATGCGCGCAAGATCCGGGCGAATGTTAGCCCGATGCCTTCATTGACCGGTACTTGAACGATTCCTTCGAGGTCGTACTCGACTGGTTCCTCGGCAGTCAGCAGCTTTGAATCGATGGTGTTGATTTTTCGCAGACAGGAATAAAGCGTTGTTGTCTTTCCGGACCCGGTCGGCCCGGTAACAATGAAGATTCCGTTAGGCCGCTGAATCATTTCCAGAATGAAGCCATGGATTTCTTCCGGCATTCCGAGCGCCTCGAGGTCGAGATTCACCGTGCTCCGGTCGAGGACGCGAAGCACCACACTTTCCCCGAATTGGGTTGGTAATGTGGAGACGCGAAGGTCGACACTGCGGCCGGCAATGTTTTTCTGGATGCGGCCGTCCTGCGGGAGGCGTCGCTCCGCGATGTTCATGTTGGCCATGACTTTCACGCGTGAAATCACCGGTAGCGCTAGATGCCGCGGCGGCGGCGACATCTCATAAAGCGCGCCGTCCACCCGGTAGCGAATCTTGAATTCGTTCTCGAACGGTTCGAAATGAATGTCGCTCGCGCGATCCTGGATGGCCTGGAACAGGATCAAATCGACGAATCGAATGATCGGCGTCGCATTTGCTTCGGCTTCGACCGCGGCGGCGGTGGCATCATCTCCGCGCATTTGAAGCAGCTCGCCGGCATCGCCCAGTTGCTGGAGGATTTCCTCCATGCTTGCGGTCTCAGTCCCATAATAATGTTTAATTCGTTCTTCGATCTGGTCGGTCGGGGCGACCACGACATCAATGTCTTTGCCGAGCGCGAAACGAAGGTCCTCAGCGGCGCGAGGATCGAGGGGGTCGGCCAGCGCGACGCGCAGGGTATTGCGGTTCATCTCGATCGGAAGCGCGCGATGCAACCGCGCCATTCCGCTGGGGATCAACTTTATAACCCCGGCCGGAATTTCGCGGTCGTGCAGATCGACGAAATCGACGCCTAACGCGTTGGCGATGGTCTGATAAAATCCATGTTCATCGACGAAACCGCTATCCACCAGCGCCTGGGCGATGCTTTTGCCGTTCATCGTTACTTCATTCAAGACGTCGTCGGCCTGCGATGGTTGCAGGACGTGTTGTTCGATGAAGAGTTCGGCGATTTGCTTGTCGTTCACTTTGGCTATTTAACGATTTAGATTAGTGATTGAACAATTAGTTGAGCAGCGGCTTCCCAGCCGAAATTGCGGTAACCGGCGGACTGGAGACCGCCGCTCCTTAAACCCGGTGTGCCGACGATGTTACTGAACATATTCGTTAAATCGCTGAATCGTTAAATGATTAAATGGTTAAATGGTTAAATGGTTAAATTAACTGATGTCTCCCATGGTAATGGAGATGACCTCGTCAGCCGACGTTAGGCCGGCCAGGACTTTGCGGACGCCGTCTTCGCGCAGAGTTCGCATCCCCAACTCCCGGGCGCGTTGGCGCAGAACGGTCATCGACGCTCGCTGGTTAATCAGGTGCCGGACTTCATCGTCGATTATAAAGATTTCGAAAATCCCCATTCGCCCTTTGTAACCGGTCTGGCGACATTGGTCGCACCCGACCGGGTGCATCACCTGGGCTTCGGCCAGCTGGCCGGCTTCAATCCGCAGCGCTCGCAATTCAGTCTCGCTTAGTTCGGCCGGCTGTTTGCAATGGTGACAAAGGCGCCTAACGAGCCTTTGTGCCATGATTGCCCGGATGGACGAAGCAACCAGGAACGGTTGAACGCCGATATCGACCAGACGGGCCACCGCCGAAGGCGCATCGTTGGTGTGGAGCGTGCTGAACACCAGGTGTCCGGTAAGGCTGGCGTTGGTCGCAATCGTGGCCGTCTCCAAATCGCGAATCTCACCGATCATGATGATGTTAGGCGCCTGCCGCAAAATGGAGCGCAGCGCCGCCGGGAAGGTCATGCCAATGTCGGCGTTTACCTGCACCTGGTTGATCCCGTTCATTTGATATTCGATCGGCTCTTCCACGGTAATGATCTTGCGATCCGGTTTGTTGATATAGTTGAGGCACGCATAGAGGGTGCTCGTCTTACCAGAACCGGTTGGACCCGTAACCAGCAGGATTCCGTCGGGAAGTTTGATCAGCCGTTCGAACGTTTCCTGATCGTCGCTGAAAAATCCAAGCTCAGGCAAACCCAGCACCAGGCTCGATTTATCAAGCACGCGCATGACGATGCTTTCACCGTGGTTGGTTGGAATGGTGGAGACGCGCAGATCGATCGGTTTTCGTTTGATTTTGACTTGAATTCGTCCGTCCTGCGGAAGCCGTTTCTCCGCGATGCTCATCGAGCCGGTCATGATTTTCAAACGGCTAACGATTGCCGATTGAAGACGTTTGGGTGGCGCCTGCATTTCCTGCAGCACCCCATCGATTCGGAACCGGACCCGAAATTTTTTGTCGAGTGGCTCGAGATGAATATCGCTCGCACCGCTCCGATGCGCTTCGATCAGCAACATCGAAACCATGCGAATTATGGGCGCATCCGCCTCTTCGGTCTCGGCCGCAACTTCTTCCCCGATGTCCAGCCCAAGATCGACGTCTTCGCCGATCTTCTGTTGAAGGATGTCGGCCGCTTCATCCGCGGTGCCGTAATATTTGAGAAGCGCTTCCCGAATCTTTTCCGGACTGCTGCAAACCAGTTCGAGCTCGCGTTGCAGAAGAAAGCTAAGGCTGTCAATTGTGTCGATGTCGAGCGGGTCGCTGACCGCGACCACCAACCCGGTTTCGCCGAAAGCCACCGGGATAACTTTGAAGCGACGGGCATCTTCTCCCCGGATCTGCGCGATCACTTCCGGTGGAATAACGATCGAAGACAAATCGATCCAATCCATGTGGGCTTGGGCGGCCAAAGTGCGCGAAACGTCGGTATCGGAAATGATTCCGTCCTTGATTAGGACATCGAGAATGCCGTCGGCCCCGTTGAGCCGTGCCTGGGCCTGTTCGACCTGGGGACGGGTAACGAGCCCTACATCCTGCAGAACCCGAATAACGTAATCTTCGTTCTGATGCGCCACCTTAAGTTAATTACCCTCGGGTAGTTTAGCTGATTTCTTCCAGCATCGATATATCTTTTCCGGCTCCCAGCCACAACTGACATATTCGCGGAGTCCGAATCGATCCCGCAGGCCGGAGGGTTTGGCAGGATGTGTTTGCGCGCGTGGCCACCGCCGGTTATCAAATCTTCCGGCGCATCCGGACGCGATCTCGCTCGGTGGAGTGACCGATTTCTGAAGGTTGTGCCGGCGACGTTGCTCAATCCGGCAGGCCAACCAGCATGTCGTGATGGAGGGCCTGGGCGCGGCTAATACCGCTTACACGGTAGAAGCATCGGCCGACCTGAGCCCCGACAGTTTTACGACAGTAGGACCGGCCGCCAGCAATGCCGCGGGGATAATCCGATTTGAGGATAACGATTCGGCGCAATTCAGCCGACGATTCTATCGGTTCAGTTCGCCCTGACCGCGGATCTCACTCCACGGTCACACTTTTGGCCAGATTACGCGGTTTATCCACGTCCCGGCCGAGCTCGACCGCCAGATGATAGGCCAGCAGTTGTAGTGGAATGACATTTAGAATAGGACTGACGCATTCATGGGTGGCAGGGACCCGGATAATGTCATCCGCGATTCCTTTCAACTGCTTCGGACCATTGCCGCTGGTTACCGCAATGACCGGCCCTTTGCGCGCCTTGACCTGTTCGATGTTGTTCAGATTTTTCGAAAACACGGCGTCATCAGGAGCGATAAAAATGGATGGTAGATCCGGACGAACCAGCGCGATGATGCCGTGCTTAAGTTCGGCGCTGGGGTGGCCCTCGGCGAAGAGATACGTGATCTCCTTCATTTTCAGCGCCCCTTCCAGCGCGATCGGAAAGTTGAACTGGCGTCCCAGAAAAAGCATGCCGGTTACGTGCGCATACTTTTTTGCGATCTCCTTGATTTGATCGCTCAATTTGAGCACCTCATCGATCTGCGAAGGCAAAGTTTCCAGGGCGTCGATAATTCGGCTGCCTTCCGCAGTGGACATGTAACGCATCCGGCCAAGCAGCAGGCCGATCAGGGTGAGGATAACAAGTTGCGACGTGAACGATTTGGTGGCAGCCACTCCGATTTCCGGACCGGCGTGCATATAAACGCCGCCGTCGCTTTCCCGCGCAATGGTGCTGGCCACATTATTACAGATACCAAGGGTGCGATATCCCTTTCGACGGCTTTCCCGCAGTGCGCCTAACGTGTCGGCAGTCTCACCGCTTTGGCTGATCGCGAACACCAGCGTATCGGAGGTCATCGGAGTGTTCCGATGCCGAAACTCACTGGCGAATTCCACCTCGGTCGGAATATTAGCCAACTGCTCGATAAGATATTCGCCCACCATGCCGGCATGAAGCGCGGTGCCGCAACCGGTGAGAACTACTCGGGCGACATCGCGCAGCTCGCCCGCGCTCATGTTCAAACCCCCGAGCTTTGATGTGCAATCTTCGCCATTGAGCCGTCCTCGCATGGCGTCGCGGACTGAATCAGGCTGCTCAAAGATTTCTTTGAGCATGTAATGCGGGTAATCGCCTTTCTTGATGTCTTCGGCATCGAACTCGACCTTGCTGATATGCCGGTTGCCGATCTCGCCCGCTAACGAGCTGATTTCAAAATTGTCAGGCTCAACCGCGACGATATCGAAATCGTTCAGGTAAACGGCGTCCCGGGTGTGGGCGACGATTGCGCTCACATCGCTGGCCAGAAAGTTCTCGTCTTTGCCAACTCCCAGCACCAGCGGGCTGCCGCGGCGGGCCCCAACAATAAAGTTTGGAATGTCGGCGTGAACTACCGCGATGCCATAAGTGCCGATCACCTGCTTCAATGCATCGCGCACGGCGTTAACCAGGCGCGCCTTGGAATCCTTTCCATTC
>DATFCK010000335.1:0-2541 GCA_035253185.1 Chthoniobacterales bacterium
GCCGGGCGCGGCCACCGGTGAAAAGGCCGAAGCGCATGACAAAAGCGATCAGGTATTGCTGGTAATGGAGGGCGAACTGATCGGTGAAGTAGGCGACGAACGGACGCGAATCAAAAAAGGCGATATGATCATCATTGAAGCCGGAACCAAACACCGGTTTGCCAACGCGTCGGACAAGCCGGCGGTAACGTTCAACGTTTATTCCCCTCCGGCCTACCCACCGGGCGAGAAGGGTTAGCTAATCTTTCTCGTGGTCTTCAGTGCGATCTGATAGAAAAGGATCAAGTTAAGACGCAGGAACCGCTGGGGTTGCGGGCGCCACCACATTCCTTAACTGAACAGCCTAACGATTCGTAAAACCGGTGGTGGCTAGGCCGCGAGCGGGACGGTCATTTTCGCCGCTTCGGCGACGCTGTTGTATTTCGGATAAAGAAACTTCGCTACCGGAGAGAGTTCGCGGGCGATGCCGCTGGCTCGGCTGAGACCGGAATCTTTCAAACGCTGTAAGGAAGCCTGAAGAAGCTGGGTGCCGAATCCGCGATTGCGGTATTCCATGAGGACACAGGGGCCCGGCGCGAAGTGATTTTCGGCGGCCGGATCAAGGCACAGAACGGATGCTCCGATGATGCGGGTGCCATGGCGCAGAGCGAGGCAGGTAATTTCTTCGGCGACAAATGCGCGATCAAGCCACGATTGCAAACTGTGCATCACCTCGGCAATTGCCGGATTCCACGCCGGATCGAGCAAAAACGAACACGACAGCACTTTGCGCAGCGCTTTTTCGTCCTCCGTTTTGCTGGCCGGCGCAATGGTGTAGTGCTTCGGCAATTCCACCGGGCCGCAAGCCAGAGAATTCAGATCCCATGTGAAACGAACCCAATTAAGCAGTTTCATACCCGCAGCCTGAATACGTTCTGATAAGGGATCGTCTTGGCAAGTTATATCGGATGTGAATTGTGTGAATAACTTCACTTATTTTTGTGTAGTACCGAATCGACGAGATCAGCCGATGGGCGGGTTGATTTTTCGCCTCCCGAAAAACGCGCAGGTAATCGCGCCAAAACGCTCAGAGCGTTTGAACGCTCTTCGCCATTTCGTTGAATGCGGTGTAGAGCTCGTGATGTTGAGCAACGCCGCGGCGAAGAATTGGTTTGAAATTGGCGAGGTCGGCAATGTTCACGATTTGGTCCACGCTTTGAGCAAAAGCGCTCATGGCGTCGTTAGTCGCGAAGCGATGACTTAGCAAAATTACGAAGTGGTCGCGGCGACGAGTGTCCTGCAATTGCATCATTTCGCGCAACAGCGGATTGTTTTCGACCTTGGATCCTTTGAAGTTCTCGTAAATGACCACCACGTTGTAGTTGTAGGTCTTCAATTTCAGGATCACGTCTTCTTCGAACAAGCCGAGGTGGACCTTGTAGGTCAGATCGATGAGCTGGGGCACCACAATCTTCTGATATTGCTGGTGATCGACGCACACCAGCGCGGTGTTTTCGCCGATGTCGACGAACTGATTGTCGGGCTCCTGTTCCATGGTTACTGAAAGGCTTTTTCCGGAAGATCGAGACGCAGCCCGGAATCCAAATCGGCATCGTAGCCGCGGGCCTTTTGGATCAGGTCGATGCCACGGGTGATTCGACCCTTGCGTGAAGCGTAGAGGCGCGCGGTCTCCTCCGCGATGAGGTCGTTTTCGTAGGCGGCGAGGATGGATTGGTCGAACGTCATCCAGCCGAACGGCGCGCTGGCTTCAATGATTTCGTAGAAGCTGCGGTGCTCGCCTTCGCCAAGGGCGATGGCTTCCTGGGTGCGCAAGTTGTGTCCGAGTATTTCGGTAAGCAATTGCCGGCCGCCACCGACTTTTGGGGCCAGGCGTTGGCTAACGACGTATCGCAGAGTGTCGGCGAGTCGAATCCGGAGTTGTTTTTCTTCACCGAGTGAAAACAAACCCAGGATACGATTGATCGATTGCCCGGCATCAACCGTGTGGAGGGTGCTGAGCACAAGGTGACCGGTTTCCGCGGCCATGAGGGCTACTTCCACCGTGGCGCGATCACGCATTTCACCCACCAGAATCACTTTGGGAGCCTGCCGCAGAGCCGCTCGCAATCCGTTAGGGTAATTATTAAAGTCGTGACCGAGCTCGCGCTGGTTAAATGTCGCCTTGAGTTTCGGATGAACGAATTCGATCGGATCTTCCAGGGTGATCACATGGACCGGCTGGGTCGCATTGATCTCGTTCAATAACGCGGCCAGGGTGGTTGTTTTTCCGCTGCCGGTGGCTCCGGTCACCAGCACCAGGCCGGTTTTTTCCTTGGCGATCTCATGAAATATCGACGGTAAACCAAGATCCTGAATGGATGGAACCGTGCCGTACAGTTTTCTCAGGACGATGGAAAAGTGGCCCTGTTGGCGAAACACACTGACCCGGAAACGAGTATCGGTTCCCAGGCTGTAACTGCAATCACAGGCGCCGGTGGTCAGGTAATCGTAGATCAACCGGCGATTGCCCTGCATAATCGTTAGGGCGATCTGTTCCGTCTG
>DATFCK010000336.1:0-10078 GCA_035253185.1 Chthoniobacterales bacterium
AATCGGTTGCTGGCGGATTTCGATTTTCCCGCCGGTAAACTGCGGGTGCACGAAAAAGAAAAGAGCTACGTCGATTTTTTACACGAAGTGGCCCGGCACAAAATTGTGCTGCAACTGGATCGCAGCCGGGTGCCCGGGCAGGTGGCCGGCGACGCCCTGCTTTGCCGGACGGTTTGCGTGGGTGGCGACAGTGCGATTGAACGAATCGCGTTTCCAAAAGTGTGTGGCGATGGTCGGAGCTTTGCCGAGATCGGTGTGATCGCCAGGGAACTGCTAACGAATCACAGCGCGCGCGGCACGGCGTTCATGGAATCGCAGTGGCGTTCGATGGAACAATTATCGTTCGAGGCGGTGCGAAAACGGTTGGAGGAGTTTTTCGCCCAGTTTCGTTAGGGCTTGGCCGGAGCTGGATTGGGGTAATGCCGGCAGGATTTGCCTGCGCCATTTTCCGTAGCGCCGGCTATTGGGCATCTCGAATCAGCTTCAGATACAGATCTTCAAGCTTGTTGATCTGCGCTTGTTGCTCGAAATTTTGCGCCACCGAGTCAGATCCAGCCCGGGCCAGTTGCATTAACCGATCGGGATTTTGAGCGGCCTGAATTAATTCGCGCCCGAGTGCGCCGTGATCCCGCTCGTGCACCAGAATACCGGTGCGCCCGTGTTCGATCGCTTCCGGTATCCCTCCGTGGTTGGTGGCGAAAACCGGAAGACCGCTCGCCATGGCTTCGAGCATGGAATTCGGAACGCCTTCCTGGTTTCCGTCGCTCCCTAACTGGGAGGGATGAACAAAGATATGCGCGCGGTAATAGAGATCGCGCAGTTGATTTTGGGGCAGAAATCCGGCGAAGACGACTTTATCGGCGATATTCAGCTGGCCGGCCAGATCCTCCAGTTCGAACAGAAGTGGTCCGTCACCGGCGAGCGTTAGCCGGGAATTGGGAAATGCTTTGGCAAATTCCGCGAACGCTCGTAGCGACGTAGCCATGCCCTTCTTTTCAATCAATCGTCCGGCCTGGATCACCTGCCACCGGCCGTCGGTAGGAATCGGCCGTGGTCGAAATGGGAATTCATGAAGCGGGATCCCGGTGCGAACGATCTCGATTTTGGCCTGGTCGTTCGTTAGGCCCAGCAACGCTTGCTTTAGTGACTCTGACCGGACAAAAACACCGCGGACCGCCGCGAGCATTTCCTGGGTTGCGCGCCGATAGGCCGGTTTATCCAGCTCCACCAGCACGTCGGCGCCGTGAAAGGAAACAACTGTCGGCCGCGGCCATGCTTTGATCAACGGCACCAGATGCACTGCGATGTGGCCAAAATAGATGTGAAGCAATCGGGCGGCCGATTTATCCAGAATTCCTCGAATTGAATCGAGCTCCAGCCGCGAAATTTGCCACGGCTGCTGGAGCAATTGCCGAAACCAGAAGCGTCTCAAAAGATGGGTGGCCGGTTTCCCAACCTTGTAAACCGATTCAAACGGAAAGCGCGACGCATTCTCCTGTTTCTGGGTAATGACAATCGGTCGAACCCGATTAAGGCCGGTAATCTGCCGGTAGATGTGGAGCATCTCCGGCTTCAGGAACGTCGCACAATAGGATGCGATGACGTGACGCTCGGAAGACGAAGAGGGATTCAACGCTCAACGCTCAACGCTCAATGCTCAACGCTCAATCAAAAGATGGCATTGGACGTTTGAACAGGAGGCAAGGCAGGGAATAGAGAAGGATGTCAGTACGAATCCCGGTGCTCTCGGTTTCCTCCGGCAAGAAATGCCGGGGCCACTGCGGCGTCTCCGAGTGGCAAATGCGTGCGACTATCGGCAATGCGGATTCAGTAGCGGCCCACCAAACACACGAAACAAACGAAATATGGGAAACGCGTAACGGCAATAAGGCGGCGCTTATTTCGTGTTTTTAGTGTGTTTCGTTGGCAACCCTGTTGGTCACCAGAGATTCCTGGGTCTCCGTGCTGCCCGTGTCCTACTGCAGGAAATACCCGGGATTACCAAACGATCTCGAACAGTTTGATCCCTCGCCATTTCCAGGTGTACGGCTCGTAGATCACATGCTCCCAGGCGGTGCCGTATTGTGCCGGCGCCTTGGGATTCAGCATTTGTAATGGATTGCCGCCGCGAACGCCGGCTGGAATTGAACCCTCGAACTGACGCGTTTCCGACACGGGCGGCGGTTTCACTCCGGTCGGACGCACCGGCTCCTGCCGGCCGATCGGACTGCGATAGGTCTGAGCCGAGGCGACGCCGGCAAGTGCGAGCATAAAAACGATTGCCAAAATGTATCTCATAATTCCCTTTCCGGCCCCGGCCGCGCAATTTCTTGCCCGTCGCAGCGCCTCAGCCCACAATCTATACGCTGATGGACTACCTTGAGAAGGGTAAACGCGTACTGGAGATCGAGATTTTCGAGCTGAACCGGCTTCGAGACCGGTTGAGCGATGATTTTTCCCGGGCCGTTCAGGTCATTAAGGATGCGGTGGATAACCGGGGGAAGGTTGTCGTAATCGGGGTCGGAAAGTCAGGCCAGATCGGGTCAAAAATTGCATCCACGCTAACCAGCACCGGCTCCCCGGCAGTGCTTTTGGATTCGGTGAATGCTCTGCACGGTGACCTCGGAATGGTGTCCGACGGTGATGTGGTCCTGGCGTTGAGTGCCAGCGGGGAAACCGAAGAATTGCTGCGCATCCTGCCGGCGATCGCCCGATTCGATGTTCGAATCATTGCCATTTGCGGAAATGCGGACTCGACCCTCGCCCAAAACGCCCATGTTGTTTTGAATTTTAAAATCGATCAGGAAGCGTGCCCGTTAAACCTGGCGCCGACATCGAGCACGACCGTGATGTTGGCGTTAGGCGATGCCCTGGCCATGGTGTTGTTGGAGGCGCGCGGATTTAACAAGGAGGATTTCGCACGGTTTCACCCCGCCGGAATGATTGGGCGCAGTTTGCTGGTTCGGGTGCACCAGGTAATGCGTCCGCGTGAAGCGATGGCAGTAGTAGCGACTGACGCGAGCATTCGTGATGTATTGAAAGCGATGACGCAGGTGCGCGCCGGTGCCGCGGTGGTGATCGATCCGAATCAGCAGTTAGCCGGAATTTTCACCCACGGCGATTTCGTTAGGCATTTCCAGTCGGATCCACGCGTGGGTGAGCGAGTGGTCGCGGATTTGATGACGTTGAGCCCGGTTACGGTGCACAAGGATAAACTGGCGGTGGAAGTTCTTAATCTGCTGGAGCGCCATCGCATTGACGATCTGGTTGTGGTCGATGACAGCAATGTGCCGGTTGGGCTGGTGGATTCGCAGGACCTGACCAGACTCAAGCTGCTGTAGTATGGGTTTAGCGCCAAAGGCGCGGTTCAATTGAAGCTTGGGGCATCGCCTCAGGTTATGATTGGTCAGGAATCGGGCGCTGTAAGCGCGATTCAACCATGGGTCGGGCTCAACACATTGAATCGCGCCTTCAGCGCTCCACCCCGTGCTTACTTTAAACCTAGGGCGTCGCCGCTAGGCTAAAACTGGTATCGCGCCCTTGGCGCTAAACACATACCTGCTGTAGCAGCTTGAGCTGGAAGCTTCTGGTTGGGCGATGGTGGAAAACGTTTAGATCGCACAGAAGATTTGTCTGCGCCGCCACGCGCCGTCCGCGGCGGTAGCGGCGATTCACCGAATCGCCATGGTGCGCGTTGACAGGATGAAACGGTCTTCGGGTCGGAATGATTTCCGGGTAGCGCACATTTGTCGGATGCTGGTGATCGCATCTCGCGATCACGAATTTTTATTTTTATATATGCCAAGGCAACGGGCCCGAAAATACGAGTCAGCGTTTAACCGGTAGAAAATATCCCCCATGTTTGATGTGGAAGTCCGCGTCGGCGGAACGCCGACGCCAACACACGGGACGTGTGCGCTACCCGATCAGGGACGTGTCGCCGCCCGCCGAGTTGCGTTTTTGCCCGATGCGGATACCGTCCGTGCCTCCCGTTTAACGGCCCCGGTTCCGCCCGTTATGACGATGTGACTCTTTTAACGATTTAACTTCCTCGATACCCATGCCCGCAGCGAACGATCTCCGAAAAGGAATGGCCATTAAGTACAACGGCAACACCGCCATCGTTCTGGAAGTGCATCATCGCACGCCCGGAAACCTGCGCGCGTTTGTGCAGGCGATCATTCGTTACATCAACACCGGCAAAAGTGCCGACGTGCGTTTTGGCTCCACCGACAAGGTCGAACTCGTCGATATCGAACGAAAACAGCTCGAGTTCAGTTACAAGGATAACAACGGGTATCACTTCATGGATCCGGAGACTTATGACACCATTACCTTGCAGGAGGATTTCATTGGCGACGCCAAGGATTATCTGGTCGAAAATCTGGCGGTGCAGGTCTTGTATGCCGAAGGCAAACCGGTCGAAGTGGAATTGCCCGCATCGGTGAGCTTGAAAGTCATCGAATCGCCGGAAGGTCTTCGCGGTGATACCGCCAGCAACGTGACCAAGCCCGCCCTGTTGGAAACGGGAAAAAGTATCAATGTGCCGCTCTTCATCAAAGAAGGCGAGATCATCAAGATCGACACCCGCACCGGCGTTTACATGGGGCGGGCCTAACGGCGCGGCTGCGGCTGGCGCGGCAAACGCTCAACGCTCCACGTTCAACTTTCAATGTCCAACGCTCAATGGAAAGAGGGCCCTGCGGTTTTAGTTGCTCTATTCGTTAGACCGGCACAAAACAAACCGCGCCGGAAGGTTTTTCCGACGCGGTTTGGATTAATTTATCCGGCGTGATTACCAGCCTCGCCAGTAAGGGCGATGGTAGTACGGGCCACGCGTGTAAGCGCGGACGTAATGACCGTGCACCCACACGCGATGATGATGACGCCAGGCAAAGTGACCTGGAACCCAGACATAACGAACCGGTCCTCTATAATAGTACCTCCCGTGATAGTACGGGCGGTCGCCAATGGCGATTGATACGCCTACAGCTCCATTTGCAGTTGATGGCACAAAGGCAGCCGCAGTAAGCAACAACGCCGCCACCATAGATATTGTTCGTTTCATGTATCCCTCCTTCATGTGGTTGGACGCCGGGGGATGAAATTTTATTCGGTCACCGTTTGTATCCTGCTCCTAATCATGATCTTGCAATCGATGCTTTTTTGCTATTAATCCGTGTAATATGGCGGCGATGACCCTGACTTTTTCAGACCGAGGGAGATTGGCGATTCGGATAAAACGCCGTTACCGTTCGCTCACAGCAGGACCACGAGTATGCGCAGAGAGTGGGTAGCGAAACGCTTTCCAGTGTTGCTGCCACTGGCAGTAGCCTGGGCTCGCCGTCAGGAGCGCCGTATCCTGCGCAATGGCGTTCCGCTCACCGATTCCGAAATGGAAGACGCGCGAGCAGTTGGTGTTCGTCAGCCCGACCGGGTCCGGCTGTTACCAGTGAAAATCGTGCCGTGGCCTGGTGCAGCTACGCTGCGTTCGGCGGCCAAAGCCGTAGGCTTTGCCACCGATGCTACCTGCGGTCTCACCCTCGGATACGGAATATTTATTCGGGAAGATTACTGGCGGGATCGTGCGCTTGTCGCCCACGAACTTGTTCATATCGCTCAGTACGAGCGGCTGGGCGGCGTCGGCCCTTTCTTGCGTCAGTATCTGGGCGAATGCCTAACTGTCGGTTATGTGAATGCTCCGCTGGAGCGAGAGGCCACAACCCTCGCTCAATCTCGCATTTCCATCGCCTGAAACCCTGGTTTTGCCAATAACCGGGCCGGATTCCTGCTTTGGAGGGGGGCGTGCAAGCGCAATCCCCTTCGTTGCAATTCGAAACCTTGTTGCCGTTGGCGACGCAATGGGCAATTGAACAACAGACTCGCATACTGCGCGACGGTGTTCCGTTGGCGATGCGTGAACTGGCCGCGGCCCTTAAAGTAGGAGTTCAGGATCCGGAACGGGTGCGGTTGCTGCAAGTTGAGATTATCCCGGCGCCGACGCATCCGTTGCTACAGGCGGCCTATCAGATGTCTAATTTTGTTCCTACCGCGCCCCGCGGCCTGACTCTGCACTACGGCATCTTCGTCCGGGCGGACTACTGGCGCGATCGCGCGTTAATCGTTCATGAGCTTGTGCACACCGCCCAGTACGAGCGGTTAGGCGGAATCCAGCCGTTTCTCCGCCAATATTTGTCGGAGTGCGCCAGCGTCGGATACCATAACTCTCCGTTGGAAAACGAGGCGGTGGAGACGGCGACACGTCTCTTGAAAAGTGAAGCACTTGTTAGGTTCTGAATTGTGAATCTCCTGCTCCAATCCAAGCAGACGGCCGAGCAGCACTTCGGCAAGCACGCAGTCATGGCGCCGAATCTTCTGGGAATGGTCGGACAGGGAGAAAAAAGTTTTTCGTTCCTGACCGGCGACATGAGCCAGGGTTTCGAAGTCACGTTCGGATTTTTCAACGACAAGGCGCGTTACATTGCGTTTCAGAAGCGGACGGGTTCGCCCTGGGGCGAAGGCGATCTTCGTAGCGCCCTGATGCAGATTGGGGATTATTCGGATTGGTCGATCACCAACAAGTCGGACTTTTTCGATTACGTGGAAAAATCAGGCAAAAAGATAGTTGCGGAAGCGACCGGCTGGCAATCCCCCCGACGCCGCTACGCATTTGTTTACATTCCGCAGGTAGCCGGCGAGGTCGGCATCATGCCGGACAAAACGGCGATCGATCACAAGTTTGCGTTTTCTTAGCGCATTGGCTTTGAGCCAATGGGTTTTTGCAGTTCACCGGCCGGAAGCCGATCCCGCCATTACCGCCGCGGTTTTCGTCGGTGACCGGTCATCTCGCCCTTAACCGTTCGCGGATCTACTCTGGTTAGGCGTTTTTCTGCTCCGGGTGGCAACAGCCGGATATGCGGGATCTGGCAAAGATGTTCGGCGATGAACCAGACCGGGTCGTCTGTCGTCATCCAATCCCGGTTATCGAACCGGGCCAGGTTAACCGGTCGTGAATAGCGGCGTAACGTCCGTTCGAACCGCAAATTGAAATAAATGTTAAAGTAACTTAACGCCAGCTCGCGCAGATTCCGATAAACCGGTTCGCGATAACGGCAGCCGGTAAAGTTTGATTTTGCCACCGCGCCCCAATGGCCGCGCACCTTGTAGATCGCAACCACGTGATCAGTGTCGCGGTCCGCTTCCAAGTCGAAGATTAACGGCGGAAAGCCGAGAACGCGCAAAGCAGCGGCGGCAAAGATTCCGCCATCAAGGCATGAAGCGGTTCCGTCGATTAATACTCGACGCGGAGATCGAGCATCGAACTGAAGGTTATACGGCAAATCATCTATAAATCGTTGGACGCCAGCCGGCGTTTTCAATGAACGCAGCTTGCGTATTTCGGCCTTGCTGAAACCGAAATTGCGCTGGTTTGCCGCACCGGATTTCGATTTCGTTCTCACGCGGCATCAGCATAAGCACCAGGCACCAACATCCAAGCACCAGCGAATCTTCAAACGCAAACCACCAAAGCTCCTCCGCTCTTGTTGGTGTTTGAAGATTGGTGATTCCTTGGAGCTTGCGGTCTGGAACGTCGCGCTTTCGACCTCGTTAGAGCCCCACCGGATGACGCGCTTCGAAGCCTGACGGCGCGCGGAAGGTTGGTTGCCAGCCAGGGGCCCAGCGTTCCCGGCCGGTAACGTAAGGAGTGGTATCGAGTCGGAGCCCTGCGATCACAGCGAAAGTGTGGCCGTTCCGCGCGTAAACAGTAATCCATTTGCCCCGCCCCCTCTTGCCGAAATTGCGAAACTCCTTCGAGCTGATCGGCGACTTGAGAACACCGGCGGCGGCAAGTGCATACGAGACGGTACCGGAACAATCATAGCCACTGTCGTGAAACGATCGGTGGCCGCCACCGAAGCGGTATGGTTTGCGATGAAGTTGATTTGCAGCCCAGATCGCGCGCTTAACGGTTAACGGTGCATTCTGCGGAGCAGCCGCCAGTTTGCCGCGCAATCGCGCCGTGCTACCCGGCACCGTCGGACCAGATTCGGGAAATGGAGTCGCAAACGAAGTATGAGCAAAAGCGGCAGCCACCAGGGTCGCCAACAGGAATTTTGGGAGAGCGGGATTCACAGAAGATGTTGGGAGCGTGTGGTATGCCATAGTTCTGGGGTTTGAAAAGCAAAAAGTTGTAAAGGACCATCAGAAAACGGTTTGGCAGCGAAATAATGCGCCGGAACATTTTATGCTTTCAATAAAATTACTGTTTTGCCACAATTACCCCACTTTTCATGTCCTCGGTCGATATTCGCCCGTTACTGCCCCCTCCTCCTTCCGATCAGCATCACCGTTCCCCCGAAACTCCGGGCGGTCCTGAACGGAATGGGCCGAGCCGGCCATCCACTTTTGCGTCGCATTTCCGGTTTTCCGCGCCCCAACTGGCAAACCTCGCTTTTGTGCTGGCCGCCTGCATCGGCGGGATCTTTAGCGCTGCCTATCTGTTTAAAGGTGACGAACTGTTCCATGAAGCCGCCGCCTGGCCCCGCGAACTATTTTCCGGTCGCCCGGCCGTAATCGCCCCGACGCCTGCGGAAACAGGAAATGCCGGGGCCGGACTCACCGGCCTTCCCCTTCCTGATCAACCACCGGCTGTGGCCAATACCTCCGGCGATCCATTTTCTTCGGGGCGAAAGTTGTTAGGCCTAATCGCATCGCCAGGACAGCCTAACGGCAGAACGTCATCCGCGTTTTTACCCGCGAGCGGCCACCCTTTGAAGGCGTTGAACACGTCGGCCCCCGGCAGCGATTCCCTGTCGTCCAGTTTGATGAACAGTGTGCCCGCAGCGCCGCCATTGAGCGTCCTGCCTTCCGACGCCGCCACCGGCGCGATCGCTTCAGCACCGGCAGCCGCGGCAACAGCCACCGAAACGCCGAATGCATCAACGGCGACGGCAACCGCCCGTTCAGCCAAGTTAACCAATCGAATTGGGACGACTGGAAGAACCGCTGCCGTACGGACGACCAGTCGAGCTGCCAAACTGCGCGCTCCGCGACCGTCCGCCTTCAACCGAGCAATGGCCGCAATCGCGAAAAGCCTGCGCGGGCCACGCGCCATTGAGTCTAACGTCGCGCGAACTAAGGCAATGCGCGCACGAACCGGGCGCGCCGGCCAGCTCCGAGTCGCCAATACCCAAAGAAGGGCGGTACAACGGCGAGCAAACGCGGTCGTCCGAACGTCACGCACGGCCAAAACAAACAGAGCCAAAATTGCGGTGAGAGGAGCCACTTCGTCCAAGACACGATCATCGTCGAGAAATGCGACGCGATCGGCGGCCTTGTCGCGGACCACCGGAACCATGGGTTCAGGATCGTCCAGGAGCGGCGCCTCATTCGTCCGATCAAGCGCGCCATCAAATTTCTCGAATTCAGCCGGTGGATTTCGATCACTCGGTTCGATGGGGACCGGACGCGGGTTTGGTGGTGGCGCCTCGCGAATGGGTTTGGGTGGCGGACACGGATTGGGACGAGGACGTTAGACTGGCGTCCATCTGAATCTTCGTGGTAAGTTTCGGCGATGAGGGACGTGTGGACCCGATTGCTGTTGTTGCTGGCCATCCCTGCTTTTGCGCTGGCCCAAACCGATCTGCCGGAGAACGACGACTACGAATCGTTCGAAGTGGAGCCGCCGTCATTGTTGCCCAACGCCGAGAGCGTGCCGGAGAAATCGCTGTCCGCATCCGTCAGTGTAATTCGTGATCCGGTCGAATTGGAGAAGCTGGTCGAGCGTGCCAAGCGGGTTGCGGCGGAAGCGGAAAGGCTCTACAAGCGGGGAATTTTGTCGAGAGTCGAAGTGGAATTGCGGGCTCTGCGAATTGTGCGATTGCAATCCGATTTGGAAAAAGCGCGTCTCGAGCGCGCAAAAGCTGATCTGGCAATCCAACAAACGCGGTTCGAGATGGGTGAAATTTCGAAAGAAGCATTAGCGGAAGCGCAACGCTCAACGGAAACCGCTGAACAAACCGCTGAAGCGGCCGCACTCGCTCGTGATCGGGCCGAGATAGCGGCGGCCGAAAAAAAT
>DATFCK010000337.1:0-2945 GCA_035253185.1 Chthoniobacterales bacterium
TCGGAGCCGCGAAACCATTGGACCGGCTACGTTCCGGGCCTGTCGAATTGCAAACGCCGGTCGGTAGCAGGCCGCGCCTTTGGAACAGAAATATTGCCCGCACTTGAACAGCGGCAAAAATTTCGTAAAGACCACCCCTCAGAAGCCTGTTTTTACCAACGAATGATCAGGGTTCAGAACCTAAAGAAATCGTTTGGCAATATCACCGCGGTAGACGGCGTATCGTTTAACGTGGCCAAAGGGGAAGTGCTCGGGTTCCTCGGGCCTAACGGCGCGGGCAAATCGACCACCATGCGAATGATCACCGGGTTCATTCCGCCATCGGCCGGCGAAGTTTGGGTGGGCGACTTCAACATGTTGGAGGATCCGATCCCGGCCAAGCGTCTCATCGGCTATTTGCCGGAAAACGCCCCTTCTTATGGCGACATGACCGTGTCCGGGTTCCTTCAGTTCGCGGCTGAGCTTCGCGGATTGCGGGGAGCGGCCAAAACCGCGGCGGTCGACCGGGTGGTAGAGATGTGTTTTCTGGGCTCGGTGTTACATCAGAGCGTCGAGACGCTTTCCAAAGGTTACCGACACCGAACCTGTTTCGCGCAATCGATCATTCACGATCCCGATGTTCTGATTTTGGATGAACCGACTGACGGTCTTGACCCCAACCAGAAGCACGAGGTGCGCACGTTGATCCGCAACATGGGACAGGAAAAGGCGATCATTTTCTCCACCCACATCCTGGAAGAGGTGGAAGCGGTTTGCTCCCGGGCGATGATCATTGATCGGGGCCGGATTGTGGCGAACGGGACTCCTCAGGAACTCAAACAGCGATCGGAAACGGCGGGAGCAGTAACCGTTAGGTTGGCCACGGCCGATTCGGCGTCGGTAATGGACGAGCTGAAGCGGCTGGCAAATGTGGAACGCTGTATCGTGGTGTCGGATTCGCCGTTAACGGTGCGTGTGCATTCGCGATCGAACGGCAGCGGGCGACTGGCTGCAGCCATTGGAGAGTTGGCCCTGACCCGGCGGTGGCAGATTCAGGAATTGCATACCGAGGAGGGACGGCTGGACGAAGTCTTTCGCGGTATTACCATGCCCGAGACCGAACCGAAGGAGGAGGCATGACCGAAGCGGTTGCAGGATCGGTGGCTTCGGAACCCGTACTGGTTAGGCCGGCTCGAGCAGGCGCGACCGATGCGTTTCGCCATGTGATCTCCATTGCCAAACGAGAGCTGGTCGGATACTTCGCGTCGCCCGTGGCCTACGTTTTCATCATCATCTTTCTTTTGCTCGCCGGCTTCCTGACTTTCATGGTCTCCGGATTCTTCGAACGCGGACAGGCGAACCTGTTAACGTTTTTCGCCTGGCATCCATGGCTTTACCTTTTCCTGGTGCCAGCGGTGGGGATGCGGATGTGGTCGGAGGAACGACGCTTGGGCACGATTGAGCTGTTGTTAACGATGCCGATCACTCCCTGGCAGGCGATTCTCGGTAAGTTCATGGCCTCGTGGCTCACCATTGCTCTGGCGCTCGCCTTAACTTTTCCCATCGTGATTACCGTCAATTATCTCGGCCGGCCGGATAACGGCGTGATATTGGCGAGCTATTTCGGCAGTCTTCTGCTGGCCGGCGCCTATCTTTCGGTGTCGGCCATGACCTCGGCGCTCACCCGCAACCAGGTGGTGAGCTTCATCTTATCAGTGGTAATTTGTTTGTTTCTGATTCTGGCCGGCTGGCCGCCGGTCACCAATTTGATTACGAACTGGGCTGGTCAGGGTATCGTGGAAACGATCGCTGCCTTCAGTGTGATGACGCATTACGAAAGCTTGCAGAAGGGCGTTATCGATTTACGCGACGTTTTATTTTTCGCATCGGTCATGGTGTTTTGTTTGTTCACCACCAGTGTAATTATCCGCGCCCATCGGGCCGGCTAACGGGGCCGGCAAAATTGAAATGAAGAAGCGACAGATCGAAACGATTCTTTATTCGTCGGTAGGAATAGTGGCCATGCTGCTCATCCTGGTGGCAATCAATTTCCTGATCGGCCGTTTCCCGGCTCGGGTCGATCTTACCGCCGAGAAAGCTTACACGTTGTCCGCCGGAACACGCGCGATCCTGGCCAAGCTGGATACGCCGATTCAAATCCGGTACTATTGTACCAAGAACGTGGCCACCATGCCGGTGATGCTCACCACTTATGCGCAGCGCATTGACGATTTGTTGAGCGAGTATCGGCAGGCCTCTAACGGGAAGATTCGTTTGCAACGGTTGAACCCGGAACCCGATTCAGATGCGGAGGATTCCGCCCGGCTGGACGGCATCGAACCGCAGCCGCTTCGCACCGGCGAACGGATTTATCTCGGCATTAGCGTGACCATGCTCGACCAAAAGCAATCGATTCCGTTTCTGACTCCGCAACGGGAACGGCTTCTGGAATATGACATTTCCCGGGCAATCGCGCGGGTAATGTCGCCGGATAAACCGGCAATCGGTGTGATGAGCGCGTTGCCGGTCATGGGGGATACCAACCCCATGATGATGCAACGCGGGCGCTCGCAGCCGGCCTGGGCGTTGTTGGAAGAACTCAAACGCGATTTCAGTGTGAAGCAGGTTGAGATCACCGCCGACAAAATCCCGGACGACATCAAGCTGCTGCTGGTGATTCATCCGAAAGGGATCTCGGAGACCGCTCAATATGCCATCGATCAGTTTGTGCTGCGCGGCGGCAAATTGATTGCCTTTGTCGATCCGTTATGCGCGCTGGATCGTCCGCCGATGCAGACCAGCATGATGCCGCCGTCGAGCTCATCGAGCCTGCCCAAATTGTTTACCTCATGGGGCTATAATTTCGATCCGGGAAAAGTCGTGGCCGACATGGAGCACGTGGCTCAATTGCAGCAGGGACCAAATCCTGCCGTGCTGGCATTGAATGAGACCGCGATCAACAAGGA
>DATFCK010000338.1:0-18756 GCA_035253185.1 Chthoniobacterales bacterium
AGGTCGCGTCTAGTTGTGCTGGCCTGCCTGCCCGCGTAGCCTTGGCGGAGCTGTTTATAGCTCGGTGACGAATGAAATCCCTGACCAAGCACTTGTGGTTCGAGGTACCGGCCAGGCGCGGCTTCATCAACATTACGTCCGACATTGGGGAGCTCGTTAGGGAAAGCGCCGTAGCCGAAGGTCTGTGCCTGGTGAACGCCATGCATATTACCGCGTCAGTGTTCATTAACGACGACGAGACCGGACTCCATTACGATTATGAAGTCTGGCTGGAAAAATTGGCGCCGCACGAACCGACTTCCGCCTATCGACACAACCGCACCGGCGAAGATAATGCCGATGCTCATCTCAAACGCCAAATCATGGGCCGAGAAGTGGTGGTTGCCATTACGAAAGGCAAGCTTGACCTCGGTCCCTGGGAACAGATTTTCTACGGCGAATTCGACGGGCGACGCAAAAAACGGGTGCTGGTTAAGATAATCGGAGAGTGAAGCGATTTAACGATTTAGTGTTTGTCGCTAAATCGTTAGACCGTTAAATAGACTTTATCGCTAATAGAGAATCGACGGCAGAAATGCTCCCGCTGGTTCCTGGTATTGGCCTCTCGTCATAAGTGTCATCGGTTCGATTACCCGCAGTCGGTTGGCGAGGCACCAGCGAAACAGCTCCCCGTTTCGGGTCGGCAAAAGAAATCCCGGTCCGGGAAATTCTTCCGCGGCACCGATCAGCGCCATTAGATCCTCATTGGTTTCTCCCACCGCATGACCGAAGAAACCGATGACTGTGGCATAGCCGGTAATACGACCGTCCTGTTGCGCGACGGTGGCTGTGGCGCGGGCGATTGCGTCACGCAGTTCACCGTCACGATCATGGCCGTGCACTTTTCGGCAAACACGGTTGCATTCCTCGACATCGCTTTCGGTTGCGGCTCGGACGCGACGTCCGGGAATTGACACGTTAAGCGCACTGCCCTGCATGCAGGCCAGGTGTTCGCGTACGTCATAACCAAGTTTCGCGTATAACGATAACGATCTGGTGTGGAAACCGGCCTGGATCAGCCGCACGCCGGCGAAATTCTTGTCCGCTGCGCGTTCATGCACTGCATCCATCAAACGGCGGCCTACCGCCCGATTCTGAACGGAAGGATCCACCGTGATCGGACCGACACCGGCGATTGGATTGCGTTCATCGAGGAAATTACTTCCCACAATCCTTCCGTCGACCTCCGCGATTACGGAATAAAATGCCGGATGTTCAAGCATCCATTTTAACAACCCGGCAGCAATTTCCGGCGCGGGGAAGTCTGGAGGGAAACTATGCGCCTCCGAAATCGTTTTGAACGCGTTGTAACAAATCGTTCCGCATTCTGGCGCGTCCGCGGGAGTGCCTCGCCGAAGTTTGATCTCCATGATGCCCTCGTTTGCCGGTACGATTCTCTACATGAGATTCGCCCGTCCGTCCAGAGGGGTGACCCCACCTTAACTCACGACTCGCTCCGGATTAGTTGCGTTGTTATTCTCGGGCCTATGTCCAAGACGATCATATTGATTCTGCTGATGGCGGCGAACGCTGTTGCGAAGGAAGCAACCCAAACCGATAACGAGATTTGGAAATTGGAGAAGGCCTACTGGGAATACGTAAAGGCTAACGACCTGGAAAAGTATCGTTCCCTATGGCACGACGACTTTGTGGGCTGGCCTTCAGTTAGTTCGGCGCCGGCGCGAAAAGATCATATTACGGACTGGATCACGGCGAATACATCAAAGGGATTAAAGTTACAGTCGTACGCGATTGAAGAACTGGCGGTTCAGGTCACAGGCGACGTCGCCATCAACCACTATCGAGTTAAGGCCAATTGGGGAACGCTCGACAAACCCGATGCCCAAACGACCGCGGTGCGGATCACTCACACTTGGATCCGCACGAAGGATTCATGGCAAATACTGGGCGGCATGTCCTGTCCCGTTAACGATGAGGGTCACTAACTGATCGCCTTCACCACACCTGAACACGGGTCTGGATCAATGCCGAAGCCCGAATGTCGAATGACGAACGAATGACGATCTATCCGATAATAGCATTTGCCGATTCAACGACTGAACGATTCAACTGTTTAACGATCCGTTGCCCGTGAGTTCGGTCGTCTTTCTTCGCGCGGTTAACGTGGGGACGGCTAATCGCTGCCGGCCCGCGGATATCGCGAAAAAGTTGAGCAAGTTCGATGTTATTAACATCGGCGCGGTCGGCACGTTTGTGGTGCGAAAAGATGTGAGCGAATCGGCTTTGCGCAGTGCGACCGCGAAACAGTTGCCCTTCAAATGCGAGATCATGATCGTTCCCGGGCTCGACATTCTGAAACTGGCGTCGCGCGATCCATTTGCGGGCCAACCGGCGGCCGGGCCCGGGATTACCCGGTTCGTGAATGTGTTACATAAACCGATTCGCCCACCGTTTTCTGTTCCTCTTCATGTACCGTCGGAAGCGAAATGGTTGCTGAAGATTGTCGCGATCCGGGGACGATTCGTCCTGGGGCTGTATCGACGGCAGATGGAATCAATCAGTTATCTCGGCAAGATCGAGAAACAGTTAGGCGTGCCGGCAACCAACCGGAACTGGAATACGATCGAGAAGGTGGTCAAAGTTCTCGAGCAGGATTGAGCCAACAAAAGCTAACGAAAGGCAGGAGCTCAATCGTTTCTCACTTATCCGACTCCGGGTCGTATTCGTGCAATCGCGACGGATCGCCAAAGACGGCACCGAGCGCGCGCTCGGGCCAGATCTCGAAATAGGTCAGCAACAGCGCCATCAGCGGCACCAGAATGAAATACAAGCCATGCGCTGCCATCATGAACATCGCGATCGCCCGCAGAATTAACAGATAAACATCCCATCTGGCCCGTTGCTTCAATTCTTTGTCCGGCATTGCGTCGTAGCCTAACCGGAATGCTTTCCAGACATGTCCGGCCGCGAGCGAGCCGAAGGCAGCCCAAAGCGCCGGCGACTGCGCGATCTGGCGTCGGAGTTCGTCGTTCAGCAGGAGATCGTGCAACGGGATGAGGACGATCCAGTAGGGCAGACCGATAATGCCGACCAGGAAAATCCAGGTAAGGATTCCGCCAAAGATCATCCTGACCGGGCCATCTGATTTCTTGCGGGTCTCCCGCAACGCGCGTGGAACCAGCGCCGCCACTATTGCCGCCAACGCAGTTAGTCCGTCAAACCAGTAGTTGAAAACAGTAAGCGCGGCCGACCAGCCGAAGAAGCAGGTTCCTACGACCGGAATCAGGTTGCGGACGAGGACCGGCCACGCGTTAGGCCGGGAGGCGAATTCGCGGATATATTGAGAGAGTGGCGGCGGCCTGATCTGCCGCAGCGCGGGTTTCGTCATCTGGAGGAATTATTGATGAGCTAACGACTAACCGCTTTACGCGCACGGCACTGGTGTCCGGCCAAGGTCCCATCGGGTTCGAACGGGACCGGCCCAGCCACCGACGCCGCGTTCACGGCGCACTACCGATGTCATTGGGCGCAGAGGTCGCGCGCAGGCAAAGGGCAAGATAATTACGCGACCGCCGGTCGCGTTAACTAAAAACAAGCGACGAGACGTCGCTTCAACGTCGTTCACCATGCTATGCGGCACTTAGCGCTTTGGAATTTGGTGGACTTCATCCATGTAACGATCGGCGGCGGCTGCGGCCTCATCGGGCGTGCTGCCGTTCTGGCGGGCGTTAAAGTAGGGCGCATACCAGTCCCACCAGTTATGCTTGGCGTGCGTCTTTTCATACTGGCCGTGGCGCTGCTCAGTGTCGTGGAGAAGTTCGGCCAGGGCCGCGATGTCTTTTGTATCCGTTACCGTTGATTTCCATTCCCGCCCCGGCAGCCGGGTCGTGATTTCCTGAAGCAGCCACTGGTTCCCATCTGGATCTTCAAACGAGGCAAACGAGAAGTAGGAACGACCTTCCGGATCGCGCCCGTTAACGCGCGGGTCTTTCACAGTGTCATTGAATGGGCCAGCTGCGTAATGGAAGACCTCGCTCACCTTTGCGCCGCGTGAACCCAATTCCTGGCGCGCAGTGTCGACGTTGTCGACCGCGAGCGTCAGATTTTTCACCGTGCCAGGTTTGGCTGAGGCGATTCCCCGGCCGAAGATAATGGAAGCGCCGGAATTAGGCGGCGTGACCTGCACGGCGTGAAAATCGTCATGCGTGATATCGGCATCCATTCGCCAGCCAAGTTTCTGATAGAATGCTTTGGCGCGATCGACATCGGAAACACCGATCACCACCACTTCAAGTTTCATGTCCATGCTTATTGGTCCTTTGTTTGTTCTCGTTGTTGCTCTGAGTCAGATAACCCTGAACGTCGCTGGACCAAGATCGTACATAAGCGAGCCAAGGTAGGCCAGTGATCAATGACACCGACTACTGACAGTGACCGCATACTGCCCTGCAGTCTGTGGCGTTCGAGCGTTTCATCCGCGGCGCCCAAATTCGGAATTCGCGTGTATTAGCGTCCATTCGCGGTTAGTTCTGCATTAATGCGTTTTTCTCAAAAGTTTTATCGCGCCGCCGCCATTTGTTCGTTTCTCTCTGTTATCACAACGCTCTGTCTCATTTTTTTGCCGAAGGTTTATGGGCGACCGGCATCGCTGGAGGAGCGGATGGCGCTGGTGCAAAATCCTTTCTGGCAGCTGCGAGCATGGGCCTATTTGATACATCCCTTTATCACCTTAACCGCGGCGCTGGGTGTTGCGGTCGCGTTGCGTCGGATCGCAGCCGGCCTGGTAGTTCCGGGATTTATCGCATTCATGATGTGGGGTTTTACCGAAGCCGGGCAACAATGCCTAACCTTTGCCCTGTTTCGCCGGTGGGGCGCTCAATATCCCTCCGCTGACGCAGCCACGCGTGCGGCCCTGCCGCAGAACATCATATTCTACGACGCATTGTGGGATGCGATGTACCTATTGCTGCTAATTGCCTTTTTCGCGGGCAACATTCTATATGCCGCCGCCACCGCCGGTCGCCTGGGACTCACCAGAGTGTTAGGTTTCCTTTACGTTGGAGCCGCGTTCATAACGCTCGACTTCATCAGTGGCGAATTGGGCGGGCCAACCATGCCGGCCACTCTCAGTTTCTGGTTGTATCCGTTGTTCCAACCGCTGGCCCGGACACTTATCGGTATCTGGCTCTGGCGCCAGCGCGATGAAACCTAACGAGAGCAAGCTGAGCTAGCGCTGCCGGGAGCGGGTGTGGTTCGAACTGAAGAGATTCTGGTCATCTCAAGTGTAAACGCATGCCGGGTGGCGAGGCTGCTCGCGAATCTTTCGGAGTTACTTCACTGACCGGTTAGATGACCGGCATAGCAATCGCACTGGCGTCATCACCAGAGCGTAACAAGCCGAGGGTCGTTGTCACAATGAGAAATGCTCCGGCACAGATCGCATCGTAAGCCGCTTACGATGCTGACTGCATAAAGCAGTCACATGAGAAATGGTACCGGACAGATCATATCGTAAGCGGCTTATGATGCCGACTGCATAAAGCAGTCACCCGGATAACGACGCCTACAAGTCGCGCGCTCTGCTAGAACACTGAGTGAGGCGATAAGGCTCAGCTCACTGGCGGTGAATCCACCGAGTATACTTTCATCTCACCAGGAATTCTTTCGCCCGGCTGCGGAAAGGATTAATGCGACGGTCATAGACCGCCGCTACAAAGAATCCGCACTGGATTTTGACGTTTGTTGGTTTTTTATCCGGGTCGCTTCGTACTTGGCGCAGCGCTACGGCGCAATAAAGCGCGCCACCGGCTAATTTCTGTTGCGCCGCCGGCATTTTCGCCATGACAGACAGACTAACGACTTACGAATTTGGTTTCCGTGCCGGACGTTGACAAGCGGCGAGACGTCGCTTCTACTTTTGTTTCAGCATGGCGGTACAGGTTTACGGTTGTAATCATGTCGCGATCGAAGTTGGCGACGTAAAACGGGCGGTGGCGTTTTACAAGGACGTCTTCAATCTGGAGCAACTCGACGAAGGTGAAGGCGATGCCTTCTTCAAGCTGGGTCAGCACCAGTTTCTGGCTATGTTCGAAGTAAAAGAACCGCGCCCCGCTGGCAGCGGACATTTCGGGATCATGGTACGCAACGAAAGGCAGATTGCGGAGATTCGCGAGAAACTGACCAAGAAATACAAGATCAAGTTGATTCCTCCGTTCCGGTGTGATTTTCGCGATCCATGGGGCAACCGAATCCAGGTGGTCGATCTCCACGACGAGTCGTTAGTCTGGTTATTGCCATATCAGGAGGTGCAGAAGGCGGGCATTAAGTTTTGATCGCCGGAATCAGGAGGTTAGGCTTTTTAACAGCGGCTGGCGGGGTAACGAAGTACTGACCGCTGGTGCAGGAAACGCTGAACATCGACTTGTCCGCGTAGCCTTGGGCGGAAGAGAAACGCCGAATGCTGAACGCCGAATGAAACGGGATCGTTGGTTGATCCGCTTTCGGACTTTCGTTAACTTTTGTCTCTCACATAAAGTCTCTAGCGTGCGTCAGGCATGTATCGGAGTCGGGGAACTTAAGTCCCTCCCGTATTTGTCTCCGTCCTTAAAGCGCCAAATAGAAAGGCAGCCCCGAGACTCCGAGGCTGCCTTTCCCCCGTTGGATCCTAACCAATATGGACTACTAAAATTTCTTCTTCAGTTCCACGTACCAAAACCGGCCGATGTTGTCGTACTGGAAACCGGGATAGTTATTCGCGTTAGCGAAGAAGATGCCGAACATCTGTGGCGGATCCTGGCCGAAGATGTTGTTGCACCCCACGGTGATGGTGCTGTTATTGAGAAGCGTTTTCCAGCAGGGCATCGAATAGGCGGCGGTGCTTTCAATCGCCTTACCATCTTTGCTGGTCACGACTTCCTTGCCGCCCTTGGAGTAGCCGGCGACCGGCGCCGCTTCCACCGGCGGCGTGAAGATCAGGCTGTATGACGCCTGGCCGTCAATGAAGTTGGTGGGATTGGTCCAGTGCAGGTGAGTAACGCCTACCGTGCCCGCAGCCGGCAACTTAATCGCCTCGCGGAAGCCTCCGATGTAGCGCCAGGTCATGTTGAGGTCGAAGTTATGCCAGGTCCAATCCAACCGGCTGGTCCCTTTCCACCGTACCACGCCGTCGCCATTCAGATTGCTGGTGACAAACGCCACGATGTTCTTGGCCTGCGATTCCGCAGTGGGCTGGAAGATATATTGATCGATGTAAGCCCACTGGCTGAGCGCGGTGAACGTTCCGAATTGGGTCTGCATCTGATATTGCCCGCCCAAATCGGCGCCTCGAATATTTTGCCGTCCGGCGTTTTGGAATGCAGTGCGAACGAAGTTAACCGAACCACTGGCATCATCGACCTGGACTTCTTCGCCCGGCAGCAAGGTGCCCCTAACAAACCGATTCACGACCTGCTGGCTGGTCGGCGCGGTAACGACACCGCTGCGCTCGATGTCCCACAAATCGAGTGAGACGGTGAGAGTGCCCCAACCGTGGTCAGGCAGAAATTTCGGCGTCCAAACCACACCGCCGGTCCAGGCACGAGAGTCTTCTGGTTGCAGGTTCGGGTTACTCGACAACTGAGTCTGTGTCTCCGGCTCAAGAATGCCGTTGAATCGGGTTTGGGTAAGGGCAAACGTGGGCGAAGCGTACAATTCGATCAGCGACGGCTCACGGAACCCTTCACCCCATGTGCTTCGAAGGGTTAACTGTTCGTCGAATGGCTGCCAGCGAAGTCCGACCTTCGGAACGAGCACGTTGGTATCGTTGTTACGGAATTCCTCGTAGCGGAATGCGCCGGTTGCTTCCACCGAGTGCAATCCGAAAATTCCCATCTCGGGGCCGAACAGCGGAACCCGCATTTCACCGTAGAAGGCAAAGTCTTTGCGACCTGCGTGCGTGATTGCGGTGGCGCTGTTACCGATGATGTCGCCTTCGATTTCCAGGGTGTCGGGATCCTGTTCCAGCGTCTCGCGACGAAACTGACCGCCAAACGCAAGTCCAACCCCGCCGGCTGGAAGTTTAAACAACTCCGTGGTGTAGATGTTGAGGTCCAGCTCGGTGAGTTTCGAGATGTCGATGTCCTTCGGATGAACCGTGGCAAAATTCACCGTCGCCACGTTCGACGGGATCGCCACCCGATAATCGCCAAACGGATTATAGGGCGTTGTTGTACCGATGAACTGATCTGAATTGGGATCGAAGATCGGATCGGCCGCGTTCAGCACTCGATTGAACCGGGAAGCCGAAACCTGGGTCTGCGAACTGTCATTCTCGATTTCACTGTAACGGAAACCGGCGTCGTAACCCCAGTTGCCGCCAAACAATTTGTCGCCTTTCACGCCCAGCGTGGTTAGGAATGCGTGGCTGGTATTGTCGAATTCGCGGTTTCCGAACTCGGCCAGGCGGGCACGGCTGCCGCCGGAGATAATCTGATTAAACGGATTGAATGGATTGAACGCGTCCGCTTCCACCGAAGTTGGATTTTCACCGGCCGCAAACGTCGGCTGACCGGTGATCGGATCGATCGGACCGGTACCAGGTTGGCCGACAAAACGCGGAGTGTTAGGCGGAGCCACCCCGTTGAGCGGCACGCCCGGTGGAATTGCCAACGTTACCTGGCCAGGAGTAAAAAAGGAGCCGGTGGCGCCTGGTGCCAGTTCGTTATGCGTTTTTACCTTGGTATAATAGAAGTCGCCATAAAGCTGGACCTGGTCGTCGCAGACCTTGTGATTGAACGCGGCATAACCGCCGTAACGCTCCTGTTCGGGATACGATCCGGAAAACTGGTTAAAGTTGAACACTGACGATCGTCCGGTCGAGTAAACATACTGATTGGCTGGTGCGTTACCGTCGGTACCAAACGGCGCGTGACCGAATCCAACTGGATTGCCGGGGCTGGCTGGGGTGCCCCCGGCGGCGGTGACCACCGCGTCGGCTAACTGCAGATTTAATGGACTCGAGTTTGAGCTCAGAAACGGCGGCGTCGCCGAATTGCCACGATCGCGGTTGAACAATGAATTGTGATGATAGAAGAAAATGTCGCCGTTGATGCTGGTTTTGTCGTCGCCAATGCCAAACAGCACGTCGCCGGAATAGATCGCGGCATCTTTATCCAGAGTGTTTCCATACTGCAGCGTTACCTGAACTCCGCGGTAATCTTTCCAGAACTTCAGGTTAACGACTCCAGCTACGGCGTCGGCGCCGTAAGTGGTGGAGGCGCCGTCCTTCAAAACTTCAATGCTTTGAATTGCGGGTAACGGAACAGTGAACAAATCCTGGAACGAAACGACACCGTTCTGCCCAATCGGATATGGGGTCACCCGGCGGCCGTCGATCAATACCAACGTCGCTTCCGGAGTAAATCCGCGCAGGGCCACCGACGCTGCGCCTGGAGTAAAGCCGGTGGCGTTGTTGGAAATTGGAACGCCGTTGGCGTTGGCGATAGGCAGGTCGCGCAGAAGTTCCGCGGCCTGTCGTTCACCTGACTTCTCGATCAGGTCACGGTTCAGCGCCAACACCGGATTTGGTCCCACTTCCTCGGCGGTGGGAATGTTTGAACCGGTAACAATCACCCGTTCCGCTTCCGCCGCCCCGGTCGCAGGCGCAGTTGCGGTCGATTGATCGCCGGTAACTCCAACCTGACTCCAGGCGTTCGTGGTAATGAGTGGAAGCGCGACCGCGATTAGAGCGATGCGGAATTGCCCTAACGTGTTAGATACGTTCTTGATCATTGATTTCTCCATTCTGTATTTGGTTAAGGATGAGCTGCGTTGCCGCAGCCGATTCGTATTTGCCCGGCAGAATAGAGTCGTGTTCAAAATTGCGTGAGGACTTAAAACAGATTTTTTGGGACCGGTTATGGGCCTAACGAAAGCGATGTCCCAAATTGCCGGAAATCCGTCAATGCGTGTCGGGTAGCGAATTTTTACTGATGCCCGGAGTTCGCCTAACGAATATTAGGCATTAACCAGCGGCGGCGTCTTGGAGTGCGGCGATTCCTTCGCCGCTTTTGCGAAACGCCGGGCAGCGAAAGCTGCTCACTAACAGTTCTGCGGTCTGTTGCTTGTTGGTGAGATCCAAAGCGGCGCAGCAGCGCCGCACTCGCAAAACGCAAGCGGATCGGACACTCGGGCAGGCCAGCCGGCACTTCACCGGAAGATTTTGTGAACTAAAAAGACAAAACCGATATCGCGCGGCGTCGAATGCAGGAAGATGCAGCTCAACATCAGACCCGCCATTGCCCTCCTGACTGGAAGTGCGCTAGCCCTGGCCTTTCCTTTCGGCGGGTGCCGTCGGGCTCCCCTTACTATAGATGAAATAATTACCCGCCATACCGAGGCAATCGGCGGAAAAGCTGCGATTGAATCGATCCAATCGCTGCGGGCCGATTTGCACATCGTTGACCCCGGTTTCGAAGTGGACGGCATTTACCGGGCGGCGCGTCCCGGCCGGATGCGCATCGATGTCAGCGCCGAGGGCAAACATGTTTTCACCGAGGCATTCAATGGCACACGCGGATGGCAATGGAAAGGCGAAGGCGACGCGGTGGAGGCAAAACCGGAAGCGACTGCCGCATTACGCCGCGGAGTTGAGCTGCCTGGAAAAATATTTGGGCTTCACGAATTGCGCGGCCGCGGTCACAAATTAAGTCTCTCCGATCGTGAGCAAATCGACGGAAAAACATATTATGTGCTCAAGCTCACGTTCTCGGATGGTTATACCACCTCGTTGTACATCGATCCCGAGACGTGGTTAATCACTCGCCGTCGGGACTACCGGCCACTCCATCCGGATGTCGATCCGCGGCCGACCACAATCGAATCAGTATTTTCGGACTTTCGAACGATTAACGGCGTACAATTTTCGTTCAAAAACGTGGACACCGATTTGCAGACCGGCAGGGTGCTGGAAACGGCAACGGTAAAACAGATCGTCGTTAACCCGACGATTGAAGATTCAGCGTTTGATCGTCTGTAGAAAGGCGGTTTAGCAAATTCGCGGGTGGTAACGTCCGGGCGTTGCCTGCATCCATACCAGCGAACACACCGCGACTCCGCCGGTACCCTGATTAGGGTTTGACCGGTTTCGACTCAGCTTGTGAGTTCACCTTTCGCGAAATGCCGCTCGAGATCAAAAAGACCCGGCCGGAGTGATGCCCGTTAACGCCGCTCCAGCCGGAAGTAATCAACAAATCGTGGACCTGATCGCCGTCGATATCCCCTACGCCTACCGCATCAAACCCAAAAGTGTCACCGGGGGTTCGACAAGTGTAGGTCTTCAGCAGTTTAGCGTCACGGCCGGAGTAAAGAAAAACGGCTCCCGCGGAATCGGCGCCCTTGGCATATTGCCAGGAACCCAGAAGGATATCGTCATAGCCGTCGCCGTCTATGTCACCTGCCCTGCCGGGATTGGTCCCAAACCCGGCTCCCTGGTTCTCGCCGGTTAGGGCAAAAAGCCGCCGGCCATCTTTTCCGGAATGCACATAGATCCTGCCGGTGGACGGTCCGCGCGCATTGTTGGGCCAGTCTGATGCATAAACATCGGCCTGGCCGTCCTTGTTCACATCGCCGATGATCGAAACAAACATGGCGCCCAACGCGGCCCCGGTTTCGTCCGCCTCGAATTTAAATTTTGGCGGCGCCTTCAGGCGGTCGTAAACATAAACCCGTCCGCGCTTGTTAGGCCCGGCTCCGGGCGCGCCAACCACGATCAAATGGGATTTTCCATCGGGGCTGCCCGAGACCGCGCTGCCGAATTGGTCGCCGGCCGCTTCCCCGGTGAACGTGTGAATCAAATGGCCGTCTTTTCCGGAATAGATGTAGGCCCGTCCCGCGTCTTTGCCTGCGGCGGAGTTATTTGGGGCGCCGATAATCACATCGGCAAAGCTGTCGCCATCGACATCGCCCACGCCCGCCACGTGATTTCCAAAAGTGTCGTCTTTGCTCTCACCTTTCAGTTCCTGCAAGACGTGTCCATCTTTGCCGGAATAAATGTAACCCTTCGAGCTGGAGGGCGCACCTGCCACCACATCATTGATCCCGTCGCCGTTTGTATCGCCGGCGGCTTCGATACCGCTGCCTAACATGTCGCCGGGTTTTCCGTCCACCTGCCAGAGGAGCTTGCCGTCCCTGGTCGAGTAAACGTACACTCGTCCGGCGTTCGCTCCATTGATGGCACGGGTAGGCGCCGAAGTTACGAAGTCGGCTGCGCCATCGCCATTCACATCACCAACGCTGCGCGCGATCCATCCAAATTGGTCGCCCGCGCCTTCGCCGTCCCATTCGCGGATAATTTTAACGTCCTCGACAAACGGCCTGGTGAAAAAATCGGGAGTGGGCAGGAAGGTATTGAATCGTGGATCGTCACGCAATGCCTTGAATGCTTCATCGGCCCGCAGCTCGGACATGTCCGCTCGACCAGACGCTTTCGCCTTTTCCAGCCACGAGAATGCCTCGCTCTTGTTTCCTTTAAGGGCGTGCACAGCCGCGAGTTTGAGAAACGGGGGCCGGTCTGGTTGCAATTCATGCACTCGCTGGAAAGCAGCCAGCGCTCGATCAAGCTCCTTGGCGCGGATGGCGGCCTGGCCTAACAAACGCCAGTTATAAGGTTTGTCGGGTTCTTCCTTAACGACTGCTTCCATCATTTTCACCGCGCCGCTGGCATCGCCCGACTGCAGCAGAGCCATGGCTGCCCCGAAACTCGGCGCCGCGGGTGAACCGGACGGGCTCGGCGCTGGATCAGCGGCGCAGGCTGCCATTCGACCAAACCACGAAATCGCGAAAACGGTGAACAGCAGGGTGTGATTGGCCATAATAAAACTTAGGCGCCGCCCGCTTAGGGTTGGGCGCGTTACCGCCAGCATGAGTCACTCACGGCCGATGCCGTAGGACAAAAAACCGACGATTTGAGATATTTTCGACGGTGAAGGCGCAAGCCGGTCTGCCGGCTAATCGCCCCTAGGTCAGATCGTTACGGAACGGAATGTGCTCGAACATGAGTCAGCCATGGAAAAGAGATTGAGCTCCGGTTCAGGGGTGACCACCGGGGTCGGAGTCTCAGTCTCGGCTTTCAGCAGCGCGACCGGCCTACTTGCCGCTGGTGATTGCCTAACGGGGCGCTTAGTTGCTTGGTCCCTGCCACGCCCGTAAATCCTGGGCGCCCTGCATCGAACTCAGCGTCTGGCCGGATCGTTTGTCCATCGAACTGGCACCGGTACCGTTAGAATTTTCGTCAACCGGGACCCACTTGCCGCCTCCGATATGCGATCCGGTCTCGCCGCCCGAAACCCAGACGTAGCGCTTCTTGGTTTTGGCCGTCATTGCCCCGTGCGATATTCTATCTAACGAGAGCGCGACTGACGTGACTCCCTTAGCCGACGGTTCAAACGTCGTGGCCGCGGCCGCCGGCGTATTATAATCATAGGCACTGATCTTATATTGCCCGGGGCCGAGATTTTTAAACGTGAATTGTCCGCTGGCATCGGTAACTGTTTTCTTTGCGCCTTTCACGCCGGCTTTTTCCAGCCACAGTTCCGCTCCGGCCGCCGGTTTCCCCCGGGTATCCTTCACTTTGATTTGAACGGAATTGTCGGCGGCACATGCCACCGACACCAGGGCGGCCAACAACACGTTAGGCAGAATTGTTCGGATGGCGAAGGTAAAGGTTTGTATTTTCATGAGAACTTCCTTGACCGGCATGGTAATGACCCGCGGCCAAGGAATGCAAGTTAATTTGACTGTTAGCGTTGCATCGGCATACCGCGGCTAACCCGGATCGGACCCAGCCAATGGCTAATGTTGTTGCGGGGCGGCGTCCGCGGCGTTTGCGTTCATTCCCCATGCGCCCACTTTCTTTTCCTTCGCTTCATTCTCAAGTTGCTCCAGCTTTCGCGCGATTTCGCCGGAGTTCGGGCCATCCGGGGGAGCGGCGCGAACGCCATGAACGCGGACCAGGCCGTGGGCAACGAGTTGCTCCGCCAAGTCGCCGTTTTTCGTTTTCACGATTCCATAAAATCGCACCACTCGACTGCGGCCCAACCCCTGGGCCATGCGGGTAACGACTGTGAAACGCTCCGACAAAGCGGCATCGACGAGAGCTTTGGCTTGCCGCCCGACTTCAATTACTTGGGGAACGCTGATCCCAAAATACTCCGCCTGGGCAACGAGACGTTCCGGACCCGGAATACCTTTAATTTCCGGAGCATCGACGAAATAGAGTCGCACAAAATACTCGGTGCCATCGGAGCGAATGTGAAAACTGTCGCCATCGTTTCCCGGATTCGGCACCAGCTCGCAATTTTCGAGTGTGACCCATTCCTTCCCCTTGGCTACGACCGGTTGGATCAGGCCCAGCCAAATTAATGCGCTGAAAATCGTAAGGCCGCCTAACGCGCCGAGAATTTTCCTCATCCGGTGGCGATCTCGAACTGGCTCATCATACGAAAAACCTGATAACGATCGGCGATTTCCTCTTTCGTTAGGCTGCGCAGCCGCTCCAGACTGAATGCTTCCACGCAAAAACTGGCCAGGACGCTGCCATAGATAACGGCCCGCCGCAGATCCGCGAACGCGACCTCTCCTTTCACATTTGCAGCCAGGTATCCACCGACTCCGCCCGCAAATGTGTCCCCGGCGCCGGTAGGATCGTGAATATCTTCGAGCGGATAGGCCCCGCAGCTGAAAAATTCGTCATCTCCAAAAAGGAGCGCGCCGTGCTCGCCCTTTTTGATCGCAACATAGCGTGGTCCCATTTGCCGAATGCGTCTTCCCGCTTTTATCAAACTTGTTTCCTTGGTCATTTCGCGCGCTTCGCTGTCATTCAGGATGAGCAAATCAGCGCGTGGCAGTAATGCGTCGAGGTCGGATCGAGTCGTCTCAATCCAAAGATCCATGGTATCGGCCACTACGAATCGCGGACGTTTCATTTGATCCAGGACGTACGATTGCAATGCCGGCGCGATATTCGCCAGCAACACAAACTCAGTTTGGCGATACGATTCCGGCAAGGCCGGCTGGAAATTCTCGAATACATTGAGCGACACCGAGCGTGTTTCGCGCGTGTTTAAATCCCATGCGTATTCGCCCGACCAGCGAAAAGTTTTGCCTTGGGCGCGCTGCACGCCTCCGGCGTCGATGTTGCGCGACTTCCAAAATTCGAACTCCGTTGCCGGAAAATCGCTGCCGACGATACCAACCAGCTTTACCGGCGCAAAAAAGCTGGCGGCCAGGGCGGCGTAGGAAGCGGAGCCGCCAAGCAGATCGGCATGTTCTTCGACCGGCGTTTTGACAGTATCGAGCGCGATTGAACCGACAACGAGAACGGACATGGTTGGGAAAGTTAATTTGTTACCAGGGTTACAATGTTAAATAGGTTGAGGCGTGGGTTCTGAAGTGCGCTTCAGCAGGTTTTTGCAGCTTCGTGCGTAGTCGGTGATGTCGTCAGCCTGCAGTAATCCCGAGACGATGACGACTCGTTGGGCCCCGGCAGCGATCACTTCCGGCAGATTTTGAAGTTTTATGCCGCCGATACAAAAGATCGGAATATTGACTTCGTGGTGCACCCGCTCGATATCCGTTAGGCCAATGGCGGCGTAAGCGGGCTTGGTCGGGGTTGGATAGAGAGGCCCAAACCCAATGTAATCTGCCCCCTCCCGCCGCGCCGCGATTGCCTGGCCGACGCTATGAGTGGATTTACCAACCAAAATCGGGCGGCCAACCTGGGCGCGAACGGACGCAACCGATTGGTCATCCTGCCCGACATGGACTCCTTCCACCGGGACGCGACAAGCGATCTCGGGATGATCGTTAACGATCAGGGGAATACTTTTTTCAGCGGTGATCGAGTGCAGCTCGCCTGCCAGATCAGTCAGCTCATCAATCGAGGCCTCTTTTCCGCGCAACTGAATCAGGTCCACGCCGCCGCGGATCATTGCCTCAGTCGCGGCGCGGGCTTTCGCCGGCCCGATGTAGGCCAAATCGAGAATGCCGTAGAGATAACAATCAGACAGTTTAGGCACGGCCGTTCACGAAAACCGGCGATCTGGCATCCGCAATTCGAATTTGTCAGACGACATGAAGCGCTCCACAAAACCGGTGTCGTATTTTCCGGCTCGAAAATCGCCGTTACGCATCACCGCGGCATGAAACGGCACGGTCGTCTTGATCCCGGTGATATAATATTCGTCCAACGCCCGGCGCATTCGATCAATTGCCGAATCCCGGTCTGCGCCCACCGCAATGATTTTGGCGATCAGCGAATCATAATAAGGCGGCACGACGTATCCGGTATAAACGTGGGAATCGATGCGCACGCCGTGTCCGCCGGGCGCATAATAGAAATCGATTTTGCCGGGCGACGGCTGAAATCCCTTCGCCGGATCTTCGGCATTGATTCGACATTGAATCGCATACAACCGGCGCACCGCATGCGTGATATGGCGTGACAGCGGTTGACCGGCGGCGACGCGGATTTGTTGCTTAACCAGATCGCAACCGTAAACCTCTTCGGTGATGGTGTGCTCCACCTGAATCCGGGTGTTCATTTCGATGAAGTAAAAGTGTTCCTTGTCGTCCACCAAGAACTCGATCGTCCCCGCGTTTTGATAACCGACCGATTTCGCCAGTTTCACCGCCGCGTTTCCCATTTTCTTGCGCAATGCTTCCGAAACGATTGGTGATGGGCTTTCCTCAATCACCTTTTGATTCCGACGTTGCAGTGAGCAATCACGTTCGCCCAGATGCACCACGTGACCGTGCTCATCGGCCATGATTTGAAATTCGATGTGATGCGGGTTCACAATCAGTTTTTCGATGTAAACGCTGGGATTCCCGAACGCTTTTTCAGCCTCGTGGCGAGCGCTGTGAAAGCCGGTCACCAGACTCGGCTCGTTATGCGCCATTCGCATTCCTCTACCGCCACCGCCGGCCACGGCTTTGATCATCAACGGATAACCAATTTTCTTGGCAACTTTCAGCGCCTCCTGTTCGGTCTCGACCACCCCGTCGCTGCCCGGCGTAACCGGCACGCCCGCCTTTCGGGCTGAAGCCCGGGCCACATTCTTGTCACCCATCGCGTGCATCGCCTTCACCGGTGGACCGATGAATTTGATGTTGCAGCTTTGGCACACTTCGGCGAAGTGCGCATTCTCGGAGAGGAACCCGTAACCCGGGTGAATCGCATCGACATCCGCAACTTCAGCCGCGCTCAGGATGCGGTCGATCTTCAGATAACTTTCATTGCTCGGCGGGCCACCGATACAAATCGCCTCGTCAGCCAGTTGGACGTGCAACGAATCAACGTCCGCCTCCGAATAAACCGACACGGTTCGGATGCCGAGTTCTTTACACGCGCGGATAATCCGAAGCGCGATTTCACCGCGATTGGCGATCAGGACTTTTTCGAACATTTCAAAATGCGCCCATGGGCGCAAACGACGGGATGGAAATGGCCGCCACCGCGGCCGTTTGCCTACCGAACTTTGAACAACGCCTGGCCGAACTGCACCGGCTTTCCATTTTCAACCAGGATCTCGGCGATCACGCCGCTGGTTTCGGCCTTTATTTCGTTCATCACTTTCATCGCCTCAATAATGCAAACGACCGTGTCTTCGTTAACCGTCGCACCAACCTCGATAAACGGGCCGGCCTCGGGTGATGGACTGCGGTAAAATGTCCCTACCATCGGCGATATAATATCTTTGAGACGTTCGCCCGAGGAAGCCTTCTCGGGAGCGGCGGCCGGAGCGCCGGGGTTGGCAACGCTCGGCACTGCGGCACCCGCGGGCGGACCGCCGAGGCCGGGCGCAAGTGCGATCGGAGTCGTTAGAACTGGTCCCTCGCTGCCTTTTACCAGCTTTAATTTAATACCGTCCTTCTCTAACTCGAAGACCGAAAGTTCGTTCTTCTTCATCAGGTCGATTATGGCTTTGATGTCTTTTAGATCCACGGCGGCGGTAACTGGTCGGGCTAGGTAAAGCGCTTTTAACGGAGAGGTCAAGGTCAACCTACGTGGCGCGGTGAGCAAACGTCGAACGTCGAGCGCCGAACGCTGAACACTGGAATTCCAGATCCCTTGGGGACCCCGTTTCAACGCTCAACGCTCAACGCTCAATCGAAGGACACGGGGAAAGCCCGGTCGCAGGCGCCTTTTTCTCCGGGGAGCACAGGCTGCCAGCCTGTTGGTCTCGGCAGCCGGCCGAGACGAACTTCCAAGTGCAGTCGCTCGGCGATTCGACGGTCGGGCTACCGGCGATAACCGTAGCGGGGACCAACTGCGGAATCCGGGAATTCGCGCCCAAGGCGCCGAGGCGATAGGATAGCACCTACCCGTGAAAGACCTCGTGCGGCCGAAACAGGCGCTTCGTTTTTCCATCGTCGCCGAGACGGACGACTACGCGGTCGTGGACAAACCTCCGTTCCTGTTAGTGCATCCCACCAAACCCGGTGGACCGCGAACCCTGTGGGGCGAACTGCGCGAATTACTCGCGTTCGAAGTTCATACCGGCGGCCAGATTTCAATCGTTAACCGGCTCGACCGCGAAACGAGTGGTCTGGTGTTGATCGCGAAGACCGCGGCGGCGGCGCGAAGGTTTGGGCTGTTAATGCAGGCGAATCGCATCGGAAAGGAATATCACGCCATCGTCTGGGGTTGGCCGGAGTGGGACCAGTGTGTGATCGACAAACCGCTGGACCGGTTAGGCAAACATCGACCCGGCAAAATCT
>DATFCK010000339.1:0-2036 GCA_035253185.1 Chthoniobacterales bacterium
CCGCCTGTAAAAAAGCGCGACAGACTGCGCCACGCTCTTGTCATCTTGCTGGCTCGACGATGACTGTGACGCGGTTTCGCCGACTCATTCTTCACTTCGTCATCGACTAACAACACCAGAAGCAACTGGCCGCCTCCTACCTGAGGCCCCTTGATAACCAGCGGGCTGCTCTGGCCCAGTTTGGTGTCGGTTTCGAGCAGAAGATTTTTGTCCTGATAGAGCTGGAGATTGACGTCATACCCGGCGTCGTCCTCGCCCCGGGCGTCCACTCGCAACGCAAAATATTTGCTGGTCGCGAGCCAATCTTCCTGGCCGGTCGAAAGCGTCTTGCGCGATTGACCAATAATATCGAACTCGTTATACCCAAACAGTTCTTTGAGCGTTTGTTCGAACGGAGCCAACTCCGATGGCACCGGTTTGGGGTTTTCCTCGTTCTGGGCAATGATCAACCCGCTCCATACCAGATGGGCGGCATGGAGATGCGCGGCGCCGATAATCAGCGCCAAAGCAACTGACCACGGCACAACGCGGCGTAGCATGATCAACCTTACTTGGTGGCGTATTCAGCGGGTAACGACTTCAAACCTTCGGTCCAAAGGACGGTTACCCGGTCTTCTTTTGCTTCAAAGATTGTAATGGTGGCGTCAGGGCCATTTGCCTGATCGAGTCTGGCATTTTGGATTTGAGTGAGATACTGGGAGGGCTCGATCTCGGGACCGCTTTGCGTCACGAACACGGCAATGGCGATGAACACGGCCAAAGCGGCAGCCCCAGCCCAAACCAGCCGGCGAATGGGCCACCAAACCGACATACCTTCCACCCCACCGCGGTTGTCTGATTCGTCCGGTTCGTCGCGGGCAATCCGTTCGCGAATTTGGTGATTAAAAAAGTCGGCGTTGGACAGAGGTTGGACCGCTAGCTCGCGCTGAAGAAGAGAGCCCAGCTTCTTCGCGGCCCGTTTCTCCGCTTCGGCAGCGGCCCGGTCAGGCAACGAAGCCTCGAATCTCACCAGCTCATCACCCGTGAGCTGGTCGTCGATCCAGGCTGTCCATTTTTCCTCAAATGTTTTCATAACAATCCTTCAACAAACTCTGCAATTTTTTGCGCGCGTAAAACAAGCGCGACATCACCGTACCAATCGAGCACCCGAGGGTCTCGGCTATTTCATGGTACTGCATTCCATCAATTTCTTTCATCAAAATTACTGCCCGGTGCTCGGGCGAAAGCTGAGCGATCGCCTTGTCGATCTCACCCCGGATCTCCTTCTGCTCCATCGATTCCGACGGCAAAATGTCGGCTTTGGGCACCGTCTTGGAGGCGGGGTCGACCTCTTTTAGCTGGATCGAATCGTCAAATTCCGCGCCCCCGGCCTTGATTTGCTTTTTTCGCAGCCAGTCGATCGTCACGTTCATGACGATGCGGTAGATCCAGGTGTAAAAGGAAGACTGCCCCCGGAATCGCTTTATCGATTTCCAAGCCTTGATAAAGCTATCCTGCGCCAGGTCCCAGGCGTCCTGCTCGCTATGTACCATGTTGTAAATCATTCCAAATACACGGGTTCTGTAGCGGGTTACCAGCTCGTCGAATGCCTCGGCATCGCCTTCCTGGCACCTTTTCACCAGGTCGAGTTCCGATACATCGGCTTGGGCCGGAGTCGCTTCTGTTTGCATTTTTAGACGGGTAGCCCGGCTATTTCATTCAACGCCGAAGGGGCGTTTTGGCTAGCGATTTCCGAAGCGGCGGCGCCATTCACCTCGGTATTCGCCCATGAGGGTGATAATGCCGTCGCGAACCTGGAAAAGGCGCTGTTGAACCACAGCATATTGGGCCTCGGTAATGAGCTTCTCCCCCAGAAGTTGGGCTGCGCCCTCCATCGATATGGTTATGGCTTTGAGGGCTCGTTTGAGGTAGGCGATGGTCATTCCGATTTCGTCCACGTCGTCGTCACTCAGCGCGGCAGCGAGTTTGGCACTGGCCAGAGCAGCGTGGGTGGCCAGTTTTACCGCGGCCGGCTCGTTCTGAAGGGAAGGGCACTG
>DATFCK010000340.1:0-2085 GCA_035253185.1 Chthoniobacterales bacterium
ATGGGGAGCTATCGGCATCGAATTTTCGCTTCGTTACGCCCGGCTCGGGTCCGATGTCACCTTGATTTCGCGCAGCGGTTTTCTGGCCGGCTACCCGACAAAATTCGGCGAGCGACTGGCCTCGATCTATCAGCGGGAAGGTATCCAGGTGCTCACCGACCGGCCTGTCGCCCGTATCTCCCGTGCGGCCTCTGGCGAATTCGAGATCCAAACCGAGGGCGTTAAGAATCCGTCCACCATCGTGGTGGAAAAAATACTGCTCGCCACCGGGCGCCATCCAGCGCTTGACGATCTCGGGCTAGACTTGTTAGGCATAGGAAGGAACGAGAAAGGTGCGCTCGACATTGGCGATGACATGCGGGTCAAAGGTTCGAAGCACATCTTCGCGGCGGGAGATGTGGCCGGACTACGCATGGTGGTACATCACGCTCATATCGAAGCTGGAATTGCGGCGGAGAACGCATGCGGCGACGGCGACCGCAAATGGACCAAACGCTCGAACATTCAGGTGGTTTTCTCCGATCCACAGTTTGCTTTCGCGGGTTTGCTGCCGGGAGATGCCGCCAAAGCTGGAATCGAATTGATCACCGCGTCGGCGGAAAGTCGCGACGTCGGCAAACTACATTTAGCCGGCGACGATTTCGGATTTGGCGAGATTTCGGCGGACGCGAAAACGTCCGAACTGGTGAATGCCGCTTTGTTGTGTGATGACGCCAGCAACCTGATTCACCTTCCTGCCTACGCGATTGACCATCAACACACCATCCACCAGCTCGAGGATGCGGAGTATTATCACCCAACCAAGATCGAGATCATTTCTGAGATCGGCGATCAACTGTGCCGAAAACTGGGCGGCCACCCATTCGCGCGCGCCGAGGAGTAAATAAAACAAATGAACGGTGGGCATCGCCGAAGGACGCGCGAAGCGAGCAAGCTCTAATCCCTGGAGAAATCACTTGAACCATGCACTCGTTCGGAACTGACACCGCCGCGCCAGAAACCCGTTCGCGGAATATTGAGCTGGAGCTCCGTGACTTCACCCAGCTGTTCAACCCGATCGACTCTTCGCCGTTCGAAAACAAGGACCTCAATCCCGACGTAGAGGAATTCATCGTCGGGTCCGCCGAGGAATATCCGCCTAACGAAGCTTTAACTTTGCGGATTTATCTGGGCGAATGGCCAACCGAAGATCCGACCGAACTCCTCTGTCACGCGGTCCATAATTATTTCAGTTATCGGGCACGGCTGAACCGACTCGGTTTTCGACGTCTGATGAAACGCGGCCGCATCAGTTTGCTCATCGGCCTGATGTTTCTGGCGGTGTGCCTTCTTAGCAGCAGACTACTGTTAGGCGAGCACGAAGGCACCTGGGCCACGATCATTCGCGAAAGTTTAAGTATCGCCGGCTGGGTGGGGATGTGGCGGCCTATCGAAATTTACTTTTATGATTGGTGGCCTTTGCGCCGCCGGGGACGTATTTACGAAAAACTGAGCCGGATGCCGGTCAAAGTTAGTCAAAAAAACAAGGAATAACTAAGGTCTTGCCACCGGTGCCACGGAAACACGAGCGAAGAGGTGAGTAGCTGCGATTTATTAACAGGCGAGATCGGTAAGATCCAGGCCGGAATTGCCAGCGGTCGAACTCCCTAGCCCGGAAATAACGAAATGCGATGGTCATTTAACCTCGGCCGGATTGCCGGCATCGACGTAAAGGTTCACGCGACCTTCTTTCTGCTGCTGGCGTGGATCGGGTTTGTCTTTCATCGCCAGGGTGGGATGCCCGCTGCGGTCGATGGCATAATCTTCGTTCTGCTCATTTTTGTTTGCGTGGTGCTGCACGAATTCGGACACGCTCTGGCAGCTCGCCGTTACGGTATTCAGACGCGCGATATCACGTTGCTGCCAATCGGTGGCTTGGCCCGTCTCGAGCGCATGCCAGATAAACCCGGAGAAGAAGTTGTGGTCGCGCTAGCCGGGCCTGCGGTCAATATTATCATAGCCGTCGTTCTGTGGATGGTTATCGGTCTCACCGGTGGCTTGCCGGACCCGCACACCATCGAGGAAATGCGCGCGTCTCTTCCGTTG
>DATFCK010000341.1:0-2351 GCA_035253185.1 Chthoniobacterales bacterium
AGCCGGCTACCAGCGCAACCGAGAGTGCGGCAACTTGGAAGTGCCTTTTATTTCGCTGTCGCAAAAGCGACATTGGTCACGCCCGCCTGGGTGCAAATGTTCAATACGTTAACGATATTACGGTAGGCCCCGGTTTCATCGCCACGGATGACAACCGCCTGTTCGGCATTCAACTGAACCAGTCCCTTCAACAGTTCGGTTAACTCTTCGGAAGTCAGAGTTCGGCGGTTTACCACTACATTGCCATCGGTCTTCACATTGACCACGACATCGCCAATCGGCGCGGTCTTCTCTTTCGCAGCGCTCGCCTTGGGCACTTTCACGTCCAGTTCGTTTTCGCTTCGGGCCGCGTTAAACGTCAGCAGGAAAAAAATCAGCAGCAGAAGAAGCACGTCGACCAGGGGAGCGAGTTGGATTCCGGGATGAACCGGGGTGGCACGGCTGCGGAGATTCATTGCACCATCAAGGAAAAGCAGCGCTGCTAAAATTCGCTTTCCAACAAAGCGGGCGAGCGATCCCTCCGTTCGCCATGATGCACCGAAAGCAGCGCAAGAATGTGAGTTACGGCTGATTCCAAATCAGAGATCAGTCGTTGGACCCGGCCGCGGAAGAAAGCGTAGAAAATCATGGCCGGAATGCCTATCGCCAGGCCGGCGCAGGTGTTAATCAAAGCTTCGCTGACACCCTTCGACAGCAACGCATAACGAGCAGTACCAAGATCGGCGCCCAAGGCTGAGAACGACCGGACAATTCCAATCGCGGTTCCGAGAAGTCCAATCAATGGCGCGATCATCCCTATATCCGCCAGATACGTGACGCGATTGTTCAGATTCGCGGCCACGCGCGTCCCCTCGGTCTCAGCCAGATCGCGGACCTGCTGGAAATCAGCGCTCGGATTTTTCGTGGTGAAATCGAGTACCTTCTGAACGACCCGGGCGATAGCTTCGCCGTGCCGATTGGAGACGGCCAGAAGTCCAAGATGATCGCGCTTTCGGAGCAAGGCGTCGGCGGTAGCCATGAATCCAGAGGATACCACCGCCCCGCGCCGAATCGTCATTAGGTAAACGACCACGAGCATTACCGAGAAAACGGACAAGGCGAGCAGAATGTACATTACGGGGCCAGCCGCCAGAATAGCTTCGAGCACGGTCCTCGCGCCTGGATGATCGGGCCCCATCGGAACAGTGGAACCTGCCGGCGAGGGTGCTTGTGCGTGAGAGGAAACCGCGCTCGCCACCATCGCTAGCGCCCATAAAAATCTGTTCATGCAGAAGGTCCGGTAAGGATAAGCGCAGTGGCTTCCGATGCAAATACCCAGCTAGTTCAATTGGTTTGCAGGTGCACCGTCAGAAACAGACGTGTGCTGACGGGTTCGCATTCGATTCGTTTTCCGTTTGAGCGGAGCGGCGCCCGTTACACGTATTCGCCGTTGGCGGCTGGACGCCGGATGCGAAAAATGTGGGCGGGCTGGATTTCCGGGTCCAGCTCGACGTAGTTCCGTCGTCCAAACCACAGATATCGGGCGTCGCTCAACAGATCGTGGACCTGGTACGCATCCCCCTCCCCAAGCGCAAATTGGTCGATCGGCAGCTCAACAAATGACTGTTGTTTATGGAACGGGTCAAGGTTTACCACCACCACGATGATGTTATCCCGGGCGGCGGTCATTTTGCCGTAGCATAGAATCGCGTCGTTATCGGCATGAAAGAAACGCAGATTGTCATAAAGCTGAAGCGCGCGGTTATCCCTTCGGATTTCGTTAATGCGGGTAATCCAATCCTTGATGTTGCCAGGGGCGTTCCAGTCGCGCTCTTTCCACTGGTATTTTTCGGAGTCCAAATACTCCTCCCGGCCCGGTAAGGCAGCGTTTTCGCAAAGCTCGAAGCCGCTGTAGATGCCGTAGGCGCTTGAAAGCGTAGCGGCGAGGACCGCACGCGTCATAAAGGCGGGACGCCCTCCATTTTGGAGATGAAAGGGCAGGATATCGGGCGTGTTCGGCCACAGATTCGCCCGGAAAAAGTACCGCATGTCGGTCTGCGTCAGCTCGGTGAAGTACTCGGTGAGTTCCCACTTCGATGTTCGCCAGGTGAAATAGGTGTAACTCTGGGTGAACCCGGCCTTGGCCAGCGCCTTCATCATCTTCGGACGGGTGAATGCTTCGGAAAGGAAAATTACATCCGGATAAACGTGCCTAACGCCGGTGATCAAATATTCCCAGAACGCCAGAGGTTTTGTATGCGGATTATCGACCCGGAAAATGCGAACGCCGCGCTCGGCCCAGAACAGGATGATGCTTTTCATTTCCTGCCAAAGTTCAGGCCAGTTAGGGCAACGAAAATTCAGCGGATAGA
>DATFCK010000342.1:0-4903 GCA_035253185.1 Chthoniobacterales bacterium
ATTCAGTCGCGGATCCATTCCGGACGTGATTTTCACACCGCGCGTTAACGTTAGGCGGATATGAACGCCGTCCCGCATATGGTTAGCGCTGAGGGTGCGCCTAATTTCTTCAATAATCTTTTCCCGCGGCGGTATATCGTCGAACAATAACGCCCGCGCTGATCGCTCAAGCCGGTCGAGATGTTCGTTCAACTTAAAGATGCGGCCCTCATACAACCGCAAACCTTCCCAGACCGCGTCGCCGCCCTGGACCGCCGAATCAAACGGGCTAACGCCGGCGTGATCTCGATGAACCAACTGCCCGTTCACACTTACGATCAGATCGCGATTCTTCTCGTTAAACTTCTGAAGCATTGTTAAACCGCGGATTACGCGGATGTCGCTGATTAAGGATATCCTCTATCCAAGCTAAAGAAATTCTGCGTGCCACGACCTCCGGTCATCCGCGTTATCTGCGTAATCCGCGGTTTAATGAAGTCGGTACTGATAAAGTTCATCGTAATACTGGCGGCATTGGTCGTGCAGATCACGCAAATCGTTCGGCACCAAATCTGTTTTCCGGTTGTAAGGTTGAAACCCGGTAGAATTCGCCACCTCCGTGTACCAATATTTCGCCCAGATGCCGTCGGTTTCACGAAACCCAACTGGCCACGATAACATCGCATCGTCGAACCCCACCCCTAACGCCGCGCAAAGGTAGTCCAATGTTTGGCGCGGATCCCGCAGAATGTCGGCGGCATCGACCACCAACGGAATCTTATCGGTTTTACGCCTAACGAAGTTGAACAATTCCAATTGCTCGACAAAGCCAAGGTCCTCGACACTCGGTCTCTCTCTTTTCCGAATATACGACGTAATCACTTCAGCCGGATCCCGGATAAGAAAACAATTGGTGACACGATTCAGCCATGAACGGTCGATGTCCGGCAGAAGATGATGCGCCATTTGCTTCTGATAAAAGATGTGTTTCCCCGCCGGTAACGGCGCCAGGAGCCGATCAATTATTTTTCCGCCATCCGTCTCACCGCAGGAAATGACTTCAGCGGCCCCGGGATGCGAGATGCCGGTCCGCTCCAGGAATAATGCGTAGAACGGCTCATCGATGACGATGGTGTCATTCCGGCTCCCCCACGATCGCATCAAAGCCGTGGAGATGTTTCGCGGGCCAGACCACATGGCGATACGAACGGGTTGGGGCATCAGCGCAGTCTAGCTGAGCCGTAAAGCCTGCTGCTGTCTTGTTGCACATGTCAGACCTGTCGGACCCGTCCGACAGGAGGACGAGTGACCGAGAAGCTCCCCCTACCCCTTCGCAAATAGTTGTAGCCGACCCATTTTCGTTTGTGGGACAATTTCCTACGAACCCGGATGATGTTTGCCTGCCAAATGCAGATCGAACGCATAAGACGGCTTTCTAATGACGACCGGCGACGCTCGGTTGCCAGGCAACTGGTTTATCGCCGGGTCTGCATCTCTGATTGCCGGGCGGGGAGGGTTTCTAACGGCAACCACGTAAATTCCGCGCGCCAAAATTCCGGCTCCAACGGGAACCGCTCACCCAAGCTATTTCGAACTGTAGCTGAGTGGCGAAACGTTGAGTCCACCGTCCGGACCTCCAGAATTCGGCACTGAACAGAGCAAGCCGAAGGGACACAAAAATGAAGCGGTTAATGGTTTTCATTCTGTTCGCGGCGATGGCCTGTCCGGCCTCCGCGGCGTTGATTAGCCGTCCGAAATACCAAACCGTTCTTGCCCGGGTCACCGTCTATTGGGCAAGTGGCGGTAAAGGGTCTGATCGATACACTCGTAAACATAAATGCGCGACCGGCCTGCGGCTCAAAGCGGGTCATTGTGCTGTCGATCCAGCCAAGATCCCTTACGGCAGCAATATCATACTCCCCGATGGAACAAGCTTGGCCGCTGTCGATACCGGAACCGCGGTGAAAAATCGCAAGGCGGCAAGGATGTTAGGACGCACTGTCACTGAAAAAAGCGCTGTCGTTATCGATCGATTCTTCGAAACCAAAAGCCAGGCGCTGGCCTGGGCAAATTCCCATCCTCACTTCGTCCCGGTTCGGGTTATCACGCCACAAAAGGCGATACCCGCAGGGCGGTCGAATGGATGGCTGCCTTTCAGTTCTAAGAAGAAGACCATCCTCGTTTCCTCGGCTGGCAGCCGAGGGGCTCCGGAATTGCCTAAGATCCGCTAAGGCCAGTCCGCCTTAAGGCGACACCGGGAGGCAGGATTTGTTCGCGCAGTGCGTAAGTAATTCGCATCTGCCAATTTATCTTCTGGGCTTCGACTTGACATCGGGAGCCCTTCTGCCATTTTAGCCGCCTTCTAAAACCTACCCCGGCCTGGGAACCACGTTCCAAGGCGGTTACGAATCAAAGACGGAGCTCTCGGTGTTCCACTGAGCTAAAGCTTCGAGTAACCGCCGGATTGGCCCTGTTAAATGAAGCGTTTACTTATAATCTCAATTACTATCGTCGTCGCCCTGAGCGCCTCATCCGCGAGCGCTCGGGAGCAAACTATTCTTGCCCGAATCACAGTGTACTGGCCAACCGGGTCGGAACGACCGGTCGCGTCATACAATGGCGCCCGACTCCGAACCGGTCATTGCGCGGTGGATCCGAATAAAATTCCGTATGGAAGCAAAGTTATATTCCCGGATACCGCCTGCGTGGCGGTGGATTGCGGACCGGCTGTGACTCGGCGGACCGCCGCGCGCCGCAGTGGAAAGACCACTGAACAACGAAATGCGCTGGTGATAGATCGATTTTTCGAATCGAAGCAGCAGGCCATGGCTTGGGTCGCAAAAAATCCACACTTTATGAAGGTGCGCGTATTGGATCCGCATCACCGGACTGCCGACGCCTCCGCCTCTGAACCGTCCACCGGGCGTGGCGTAGAATCCGCTCAATCGCAACCCACCAAGACTTACTCGCCCGACGGGACCGTATTACCGGGACATGCGCAGGATCCTTTGAATCCGATGTCTTCGGGTGCCGTGTTACCGCGGTCGTAGCAGCGATGATCGTCCCGCGATTCCGCTTTCTTTCGTGGATCCCGGGATTTTTATTACTGATGGCGACTGCAATTGGGCGGGTTCGGCACCGGCGAAGACTGAGAAAACGAGCCAAGCGACACTAACGTTAGGCCGGCGATATCGAACTGGTTTCGCTCCTCCTCATTCGCGCATCACCAAATCGCGGCCAACTTGATTCCGCCAAGAAGCGTTGATTGGTAGCGACCGGTTTAACCGGTCGCTTACCTAACCGCCGTTTGTTCGGTCCACGGATTCCCTAACTTGGGCCGAAAGGGGAGAACGCCTCCCTCAAGCGCGCATCATCAGATCGCCGGCAAACTGAATTCGGCGCCAACAAGCGCTCATTGGTAGCGACCGGTTTAACCGGTCGCTTACCTAACGCGGTTTGTTGTTGTGCGGAATACCTAGCTCGGGCCGAAGGGTGGACGCGCTAAACATTCGAATGACGATAGGCTTCTCGGGCTTTGGGCTTCTCTGGGCTTTGGGCTTCTTTGTTTCTTCTGTGCTCTGTAAGAAATCGGTACCCGACATCCTTTGCCACAGACCTTTAGCTCGATTGTTAGACACTACGAATGTATTCGGCCATGCGCTGTCGCATCTTCGCGTCTGGCAGCTTCCCCGTACCGGCAATGGCATTGTCTCGAAGATGGCCGGGGTCACCGGTCGCTGGGATCACACAGGTGACGGCAGAATGACCGAGGATCCATTTGAGAAGAAATTGCGCCCACGAATGACAATCGAATTCGGCCGCCCACTCCGGCAACGGTTTTGAACGGACGCGGCCAAACAAACCACCGCCGCCGAAAGGTCGATTGATCATCACCGCCACCCCGCGCTCCTGCGCCGCCGGCAAAATACGCTGGTCGGCTTCAGGTTCGCCTAACGAGTAATTGATCTGCAAGAAATCCAGTTTCTCCGATCGCAACACCTTCTCCACTTGGGAAAAGGCGCTCTCATTATAATGAGTAACGCCGATATAGCGGAAACGTCCGGCCGCTTTCCATTCGCGCATGGTTTGCAGATGAGTATTCACGTCCACCAGATTGTGCACCTGCATCAGGTCGATCCGCTTGGTCTGGAATCGAGTGAAGGATCGCTCCATCGACTGGATCCCGGCGTCTCGGCCGGTGGTCCACACCTTGGTGGCCAGAAATAGCTTTTTCTCCAACCGCAGTTTGGTCGCCAGGTCGCCGATGACTTGCTCGGAGCGGCCGTACATCGGTGATGAATCGATGACCCGACCGCCGAATTTCACCAGTTCAGACAAGACTTGCTCGAGCGGCCCTCGATCTGATTGTGATGTCCCCACGTCGAAGGTCTGCCAGGTCCCAAGGCCGATTACCGGCAACTTCTCGCCTGAGGAAGGAATCGAGCGCGTGATCATCGGAGTTGTTTCGTCCGCAAGGGCGATGCGCGATGCCCCAATCGGGAGCAAAAGACTGGCAGCGGTGCCACCGATCAATTTCGCCGCCTGCCGCCGCGTGATGTCGTTTCGATGCACCACAGCAGGAATTGTAGGGCGTTTTTGCAAAACGCCAACCAAGCGGCGATTGACCCTAATCGCCATGGCGCTTCGGTCAAGCGCCGCTACCTTCCTTGCCGCTAGATGATGATTCGTTAGGTAAACCCGACAAACAACGATGCCATCCGTTGCCGGGTTTTCGCATCGGGCAACCGGCCCAAGCCGGCTTTCATGTTGTCGACCAGGTGGCCGGGGTTCGCCGTAGCCGGAATCACGCAGGTCACTGCCGGATGCGCGATGATCCACTTCAACAGGAACTGCGCCCAGGAATGACAATCGAACTCCGCGGCCCAGCTCGGCAACGGTTTTCCCGCGAGGTGCCCGAGAATTG
>DATFCK010000343.1:0-6375 GCA_035253185.1 Chthoniobacterales bacterium
AATTTCGGTGCCGTAGGCTTCGCCAAACAACAGGTTGCGAGCAGTTGACGGTCCGATTGGCCCGGGTGTTAGCGGCTCAATGCTCCGGAGTTTGTCGTAGTCATTATAGAACGCGCTGAGATCGAAGGTGAGCTGATAAAACGGCTGGCAGCGGTAACCAATTTCATAGGCAATCAATTCTTCCGAATCGATGGCAGGATTTCCGAATATGGTGAGGGTGCCTGGCGGTACCGGTATCGGCGGCGCCGGATTAAGCCGCAAATCGTTTTCGGCGATGGACGGAGTTCGAACCGCTCGGGAAATGGAACCCCAGACAGTTTGGGATTGCACCGGAGTCCACGAGATTCTTCCGCTTGGCTGAATTTCAAACCCGGTGAAATCGTTATGCTCGAACTTAGAACCAATCGTTAGTCTCAGTCGATCAGGAAGGATCGTGATATCGTCCTGAACAAATCCGCTATACAGGTTGAGGGTGCGGCTGTCCGGAAACAAAGAAACGTTGAGACTGTTTTCGACGTCGTCATGCGTTACCCGGTAGCCGAGGCCCCAGATAACTTCCTGATGTTCGCCCAAGCCGAAGCGATGCTGAAAGTCAATGTCGCCGGTGTCGCGGGTTTCGTGGAAGACCGCGGAGTTCCGAACGGTTCGATCCCAGTAGGCTTGCATCGTGATGTCGGATGTCGCCGAGAAGCGTTCGGTCCATCGGCCTAACAAGTTTCCACCGGCCACATTGTCGCGCGAGGCTACAATGCCGGCGAAAGGAAATGCTACCGTCGGAACGGTATACACTTCGTCCTCGTGACCGGCATAGATGTCTCCCTGAAACGTCAGGCTATCGGCTTTACCCGGCTCCCAATCCAATCGAAAGCCGGAGCGAAACATGTCCCACGCGTCATCCGCGTCAGTGTCGTTAGGCAAGAGCGACGAATCGCGATTGTTGTACTTGGCGTAAATTCGAATAAATGTTTCATCATTAATTTTTGCGCCGTAACGGGCGCCCCCGAATCCCAGTTCTTCGGTGCCGCCACCGCCGAAAATCAGCGTTCCCTGGGTGTCACGAGCACTCTTGGTGATCACGTTGATGACGCCGTTGACGGCATTCGCACCCCACAGAGTTGCGCCCGGGCCGCGGACCACTTCGATGCGGTCGATATCCTGCAGAAATGTGTCCTGCACTTCCCAAAACACACCCGAGAACAGCGGGGTGTAGAGCGTCCGCCCGTCCATCAGGACCAGCAGCTTATTGGCGAAAATGTCGTTGAACCCTCGCGAGCTGATCGCCCAGGTGTGGGCGTCCACTTGCGCTACATCCAATCCCGGAACAAGGCGCAACGCGTCAGGAATATTGGTAACGCCGGACCTTTCGAGATCGTCCGGGGTCAGCACTGCCACCGCTGCAGCCGCCGCTGACAGTTTTTGGGGATACTTCGAAACGGACGTCACGTCGATGTCGAGTAATTGCTCGACACTGAGCTTCTTGAGTTCCTCGGGCGGATGATACGGCTCCTGGGCGGGGAGGGATCCCGCTACCACCACCGTCAAAAAGGCAGCGGTTAGGCAGAGCGGAAGCGTGCGGGCCTGAAAACGTGCTTTAATGCTTAAGGAAAAGATAGAAGTGACTCAGATCAAGCCCTTTGTGAATGGGCCCGAAGCGTCGCTAGAGATGAAAACGGGCATAGCCATCGAGAGTCTATCCCGGCCCCCTTCTTCCCGGCAAGACGGAAATACCAGCCTTCATTTTGTGCCAAACCATAGTCGTGGTATCCGGTCCCAACAGAATGGGATGGGGTCAGGCGATCTGGTTACTAGCCTAACGGTTCCCAAACTCCGTTAGCGCTGCCCCCAGCCGCTCCAATCCGCCGCGCACATTTTCGGTGCTACCAGCTATTCCGATCCGGAAATGTCGCGGCGCGCCGAAAAAGTGTCCCGGCACCACACTGGTTTCATATTTTTCTCGCAACAACCTGAAGAAGGCTTCCGGATCGCCGTTCGGCAACCTCGGAAAGACCACACTCCCCCCGGGTGGCCGATAACACTCCAACTCATGATGAGCGTCAAGCAACACGTCGAGCAGTTCGCGATTCGTGGTTAGCAACGCGCGCGCTTTCGTTCGTAAAATCTCCAGCCGATCAAATGCAACAACTGACATCTGCTCCGCGACATGCGCGGCGTTCACTCCGAACAAATCGTTAAGCCGCCACATGCCGCGGGCCAGGTCCGGCGCGGCCAGAATCCAGCCACAGCGAAGTCCGCTCAATCCATACGTTTTCGTTAGGCTATTCGTTATGATAAACGGGTTGTCTTCGGAACCGGCAAGCTGCTGGCCCACATCAAATGCGAAAGGCGCTGCCCGATCGAACAGCATTTCCAAATAAACTTCGTCCACCAAAACGCGAACCCCGGCCCGCTGGGCCAGGACTCCGATTTCGCGCAGGGTCGCTTCGGGGAGGAGAGCGCCACTTGGATTATGCAGATTGCTCAACACGATCATCCGAGTTCGCGGTGTCAGCGCCTTTTCCAGCGCGTCGACGTTCACCGAAAAATCATTTTCGGGCGACCGATCGAGATACGCCACGCCAGCGCCGAGATAATTGGCAATATCGGCGAACAGTCCGTAGGCCGGGCGTTCGATCAGCACTTCGTCGCCAGCATTCAGCACAATGGACATGGCCAGATAGTTCGCCATGGAAGCTCCGGTGGCCGCAACGATGGACTCCACCGGCGCGCCGGTGTGCCTCGACAAACGTTCCAGCAGCGGCGGGAATCCATAGCCGCCCGGCCCGGTTATCTCCATGTCCGCAGCCGCAAGTGGAAATTCGGTCGTCGTAGTGTTCGTTAGGCCACTCGTCGCCAGATTGAACCGCGCCATCGAGCAGGTTTTCGCCCACTCCATGTAGGGGGAGTGTTTGACAACCTGTTTCACGCCCTCGGCCCCGGTTTTACGCGCCACCAAAAATAAACCGGCAGCCCGATCAACGCGATCCCGAACCCGATCATCGCCCGGATCGGATCGCCAGCTACCGTACTGATTACCACCAGCCACTGCGCAACCACGAAGATGAGCGTAGTCCAGGGATGGCCCGGCACCTGGAATTGCACTTCTCCACCAATACCTCGTCGCCGCAACAACAACAGGCACACCGCGGTTAGGCCGAAGAAAGTGCAATCGACGGCCACAACATAATTGATGATTTGAGCGTAGGTTCCGGTTAGGGCGATCAATATTGCCCAGATACCCTGCAGCGCGATCGCGATGACCGGCACGTGGGTCCGCGGATGAACCCATCCGACCTTCCGGAAGAATAGTCCATCCCTGGCCATGGCGAAATAGACTCGCGGCGCAGTCAAAATTGATTGAGCCAGAAAACCGAACGCAGAGAATGCGATACCGGCCGATATGAGAACCGCGCCGCGTGGAGCGTCGATCGCCAGCATCGCGGTTGATGCCGGAGTTGGCGAATTCCTCAATCCGGTTACACCGAGAACGTGGAGAAAAACTACGTTTACCGAGGTGTAAACCAAAATCACAATGATAACGCCCAGTAGCAATGCGCGCGGCAGGGTTCGGGTTGGATCTTTGGTTTCCCCGGCCAGAAAAGTCGATGTTTGCCAGCCACCGTAGGCGAATAACACCGGGGTCAACGCGGACCCAAACGCCACGATTAAGCCGAGCGAAAGCGGTGGATCGTACACCGGTGTCAATGACATCTGCGAACTGGACCAGCCGGTTAGGCAAAAAAGCTCCAGGATACCGATGGCGAGAATCGCAGCCAGAGTGGCCAACGATTGGACCCGGCTGCCGGCGCGCACGCCGATGCAATTGATCCCGGTAAGCAAAGCCAGAGTCAACGCGGCAACTAATCCTTCCGGCACGCGCCATTGAGTGAGGACTAACAAGTAACGCGAGAAAGTGATGGCGACTGCTGCCATTCCGCCGGTCTGAATGACCAGCAGCAGCACCCATCCGTAAATAAATCCGACCGCGGGATGCAGCGCCTGGCGCAGATAAGCATACTGACCCCCGACTACCGGGAGTCGGGCCGCCAGCTCGGCGTAAATGGCTCCGCCTATGAGCGCAAGCAGACCGCCGCAGATCCAGGCCAGCAGAATCAACGGCGTGGTGTGCACCCGTTCAGCCACCAGATGCGGATTAACGAAAATACCGGCGCCGACGATCCCTCCAATGACCGCCATGGTGGCCCCAAACGGGCCCAGTTTACGGGCGAGTGGCTGCGTTTCGTCAGGAGGCGCTGAAGCCATCCATTAAGACTAGGTAGTTACGGAGAGACTGCCAAGAATTGCGATTGGGGAGCGCACGCGACTCGCGTGCGCTCCCACAATTAAATCTCGCCGGCCGCTTTCAGTGCCACTTTGAGATCGGCAACAAACCCCTTGTATTCGCGCTCGCGCGATTCTTCATCCGGCTGACGCAACAACGAGGAGGGATGCACCGTTGCCACCGTCTTTTCGGCGAACTCCGAATTCAACACCTTTCCACGATCGCGCGTGACTCGAAACGCCGGGCCGAAAATCGTCTGCGCGGCGGTGGCGCCGAGGCACACCATCACTTTTGGCCTAACGAGCTGCAGTTCGGCCTCCAGCCAGGGACGGCAGGCCGCGATCTCGCGCGAGTTCGGTTTCTTGTGAATCCGGCGTTTCCCCCGCGGCTCCCATTTAAAATGTTTCACCGCGTTGGTCACATAGACTTTCCGCCGATCGATTCCCGCTTCCTCCAGGGCGCGATCCATGATCTTGCCAGCCGGCCCGACAAACGGTTTGCCGGCCAGATCCTCCTGATCGCCGGGCTGTTCGCCGATCAACATCATCGGCGCCCGCTTCGGTCCTTCGCCGAAAACAGTTTGGGTCCCCAGTTTATATAGAGGACAAGCCCGGCAGCGCTTGGATGCGGCTTCGACCTTCTCGAGATCTTTCGTTTCCGGCACCGGCGCCGGCCGAAACTCTCCGTCATCGTAGATCCTTTTGTGCGCGCTTTTCTTCAACATTTCCTCGACCCGATTCGGCGCCTCTTCCAGAAGGGCCGGAATAACGGACGTTTCCGGAAGGTTTCGCCAGTACTTCTTCGGCATCTCCGCGGTCATTGCATGTATTTTTATGCGGGCGGGATTGAAGATGTTTGAATAATAAGTCAGCCACAGCGGCTCGATTTCGTCGGCGGTGGGTGCGACTGCGCGCTCGACGCCTTCGGTGAAAGATAACTCGGCGCCGTCCCAGTGAGCGCAGCGTTCCGGAGTAAGAATCGACCACCGCATGGAAGCGAATCGGTCCACGAAGAACGGCGCGTTATGTTCGACGATATGATGTTGCGGCTCGAACCAGGCCACGTACCACGGCTCTTCATTCACCGTCACTTTCCGAAACCGCACGAACGCGCGCATTTTGTGAACGTCGTGGCGAACCGATTTATGAAACTGCTCAGCTAACGCGACATCTGGATCGACAAAGATTTCCAGCAATTTCGGTTCACCATGGGTTAGACGCCAAAGCAGCCGGTAAAGCAACGCCCACCGCTGCTCGTCGGAATGCAGAGCGGTTAGGCTAGCCAGGTCGAAAAATTTTCTAGGAACCAAATGGCGGCTGCGTCCGTTGTGTACTGCGGCTTCCGTTTCATCGAACAAATCGAGCCCTGGCTGATCGCGGTGAATTTCCGACCAGGAAATTTCATCCGGCGGCACTTCCAGATTCAGCGCGTTGCGAGCCGCGCGTTGCCAGGCCGAAAACGTAGGAGCAAAAGTGATCTGCTGCATTGAACCGGTCTAACTTCAGCCGAAGCCGTTAATATTCGCTATGCACGCTGCGCCAAGGAATGGCGGTTTTCCAACCGCCGAATACCAGCAGCGTTTCGGCCTCAGAGTCGACGCCGCATGAACTCTGCTCGTTTTCGCCATTTAAAACTCCCCCGTAACCACCGACGCCGATCCCGGAAACAAATTCATCTGGTCGGAATCGTTAACGAACGATGCCTCCGTTTGATGAACGCGCGGGATGTGATTAACGACCGTGATAAACGGCAAAACTTTGCGCATCGGCAGCCGCAACCGGCTCAAATCTTCAAAGCGCAGTTTGTGCCAGCGTCTTAGCCGCAGAATTCGATCAACACTCCTGGTTCCAAGACCAGGCACTCGTAGCAGCATCTCCCGCGGCGCCTTGTTTAAATCGATCGGAAACAGTTCCCGATGGCGCAGGGCCCAGGAAAGTTTTGGATCGATCATGAGATCCAGGTTTCCGACGCCGGGCGCGGTTAATTCTTCGACGTGAAATCCATAAAACCGGATCAACCAGTCGGCCTGATAAAGCCGATGTTCCCTGACCAGCGGTGGCGAGACTAACGGCAGTCGCGATGACGCATCGGGAATG
>DATFCK010000344.1:0-11667 GCA_035253185.1 Chthoniobacterales bacterium
ACGAGCGTTTCTCCAGAACGCCAATCAGCTGATTTCAGTGGCCTGGGAGGCCACTCCAAGGTGGGACAAGTTTCCCAACTTGCCTTCGGCGCGCTCGCAAGTTGAAAACTTGCGCCACTTCTCCATCACCGGTTACAAGCCGCCGCTCCCGTGAAAATCCCGGCCGGGAGTCACCGGCCCCGCCATAACTACAACCGAAAACAAAAACGCGCCTACCGCTCCATCGATGTGGAGCGGTTAGGCGCGCCTGGTTAACCTAACCAATTTTAATCGTCATCCTCGTCCAGGACGACGCGGTCGACCATCACGTTGTCGCCTTCGCCAACATAATGAACGCGCACCGGCGCACCTACTTTGACCCGGGCGCGAACCGTGGCTTCGTCGAGCGTTTTACCGCTTCTGGTCACGTAAGTGACTTGTTTGCCGAAGCGATAAGTGCGAGGACCAGCCGATTCCTTCAGCACAATGCTGGTTCCCGGTGTGAACGAGGTGATCGTGCCGCTGCCTTCAGTGGTGGTGGTTGTGGTCGTGGTTTGAGAAACCTGCGCCCAAGCGAAGGGAGCAGCGATTGCCAACGCAATGCTCAATACAGTTTTCTTCATTCTAATGTTTCCTCCAATTTGCCTTCGTCCGACCGAATGAATCACGCGCAACATTACGCCGGCGCATTTGCGCAGCGTCTGTCACAGCGAAACGATCACTCGATCTGTGAAAACGAGGGCTTTTGAGGTAGGACGTCGATGGCGCTAAAATATTCGCGCTAATCGAAAAAATCTGCGGCTATGCGGTTCTATTCGACGCAGTTAGGCGAAATACGACATCGAAAACGTTTATCTCCCGTACGCGGTCGATCCACCTGAACACAAAAGTCGCGTCCAGGTGGATCAATTAATCGAGCTCGCGAAACGCAAAGCTCCAGTTCCAGCATTCTACTATCGAGCGGACGTATTCAACGATCCGTGCGTCGGCCACCCGCACTGGAACCGATCAGTTGCAGCCGCGAAGCAGAAAAATCAGGAACAGAATCGGAATTGGAATTCCGAGCAGCCACAACAGGATGTATCCACTGGCGGCCGCCTCTTTGATTTTTTCTTTCAAGTGCATCTCAGATTTTTTCCTTTCTTCTGAAATGTGACGGCGAAATGCCGGGGCGTATTCGACGTTTTCTGCCGTGGCCCGGCAACTGCCGGGCAATCAAGCGATTGCACCCAGCCTTCGCCAGCAGGCGATTAATCCTAGCGCGCCAACGTCGGAGTCGGAGTCGCCGTCGGTGTGGGCGTGGAGATAGAAAGTGGGGCGCCTTCGCGAATCTTTCGATAGGTTATGACTAACGTCGCGCCTGCGATCGGCCTAACGGTTATCGTAGCCGGCCCGGCGATGTTCGCCCGATTGATCACTTCCGGGACGATGGCCAGACTGGTTCCGTTAATTTGACTGGCACTAAGCACATTGGCAGTCCGTCCGTTGATCGCCACCTCCACCGTTCCCCGGGCACTTCCACCTTCCTGGGTAAAATTGCGAATGTTCACAAAAGCGTTGTCCGCAATCGTCAAAACCAACGGGTCGTCAGACGAGGTGATGATTTTGGTGCGGAACGGCCCGGCCCATGCACCCTGCGCAGCCATTAGCAAACAGGCGAGCGCGAGCCCGCGGACCATGAGCACGTTCATACGGATTTTTATAGCAAAAACGAAGCCTGATTTTGGTCCAAAGTCCGTCCCGGGGCGGCTGTCAGGTAGAAAATCCCGAACGGACTTCGATCGATACCCGGGTGGGCCGGCCAGTTTGTGAATCGATTGGGCACCAAAGCGTTCGTGCTCTGGCGAGGAGTGTTCCGTCATTCTTTCGCCGGATTTCGGTGAACCGCTCAAACGTCAATCGGGTCGCTTTCCCGACCCAGGTTCGCAGTTCGATCTGATCTCCCAATATGGCCGGACTTTTGTAGTCAATTTCATGCCGCAGCACCACCCATCCTATCGTTGCCTGCGCTTCCGGTGATGCAATTGCCCGCCAATGAGCAGCGGCAATCTCCTGAACCCAACGCAGGTAAACCATATTGTTGACGTGGTTCTGTTCGTCGATGTCTTCGGGCAAAACCATCACTGACCGGGTAAATATCATTTTTCCGGCTTAACGAATCGATGAATTAGCTGGCGTCATTTTCGTCCTAATATAACGCGCACACCGGTAGATATTTCTGGAACATCCGATCCGGTGTGGTGTTAAATTTTCGGCACTCAAAGAATATGAAAACCCCCATCATGTTGGTGGTCGGAGCGGCATCGCTAATTTTATCGACAGCTTCCGGCCAAGCCCCGTCGGGCTCAGCGACCAATCAAGTAACACCTGCCGGAGGCGCGGCTCCAGCGGCAAGTGTCAGGCCGGCCCGGGCCGCCGTTCGCCAACAACGACAACAATCGAGGCAAGTCGAGCCCAGGAGACGGTTTCAACAATCAGCTCCCGGGATTCAGCAGCCACCACCGGGATCAAGGCGCGCTCAGCAGCCGCCGGTTAACCAACCGCGGCGGCAACAGCAGCCTGCAGGCAATACGGACTCGGGGGCTATTCGTCGCCAGCATCAACCACAAGCTCGTGGTCAGCGCAACGAATCGCACCGGCCGGCGGTGAACTTCACCGAAGCAGTTCAACGGCAATGCAACCAGCGGCACGATCGCGGATGGTGGCACAGCCGTTACACCACCATCGTGTTTGTGAATAACTGTGGCTACTTTTATTGGGACGCTGGTTATTGGTTCCCGGCCTGGGGATATTATCCTCAGTTTGAGAACTTTGATTATAACGGCCCGATCTACACCTACGGCAACCTGCTGCCGGATCAGGTCATATATAATGTACAAAGCGCGCTCAAGGAGCTGGGTTACTACGGAGGTCCGTTGAGCGGCTCGATGAGCGCAGCCACTCGCGCCGCAGTCAGCACCTTCCAGGAAGATAACGGGCTCGAGGTTACCGGCGCGATCGACGCGCCGACCGTGGAAGCGCTGGGATTGTACTAAAAAGTTGCCATCGCTTTAACGTTTCCGCGTTTCCGGGGCTTCGCCTCGCGCTAATGTGCAGGTGATGCAACAGCGCGGCGGGGCAGTGGAAAATTCGGCGCCACGAGTATCGCTTCACATCGGCAACTCGTTCGCTGACGCCTGGCAGGAATTGATCCGGCCGTGGTTCGAATCGTTAGCCGTTACCGCCACTGCCCAACCAAGGCTAAACGCGGTGATCGTTCCTTTCCGCAGCACTGCTCACAATATCAAGCGTCTGCTTCTCGATAACGGCATTTCACTTATCGGGATCCGGTTCATGTCGGCGGCGGATGTCAGAGAAACGCTGGCCACAACGATAGGCAGCTGCGTGCCGCCGCGCGAACATCTGCGGTTGCTCCTTTCCATCGCCGCGGAACAGAGCATGGACCTGCCGGAAGATCCGATCGCCCGCGAGAAACGCCTCGCCGACCCGGAATTTCTGGCCGCGAAATCGGTTTTGCGAACACCGGATCATTTACTTCGCACGATCGATCGGTTAGGCGCAGCGGGCTGGGATTTGAAAGCGGTTGAGCTGCCGGCGTTACGGGAGATCACAACCCGATTTCAAGACAAGCTTGAGAAGTGCGGTTTCGAGTTGACCCATCAGACCGACGCCCGTTTTCTGGCTGAATCCAGACGCAGGGATCCAGTCTTCGGCAACCTGCTGATCCTCGGATTTACCGGCGCGACTTGGCCGTTGTGGACATTACTTCACGCAGCAGTGGCTTCGGCTAACCAAGCGATGGTGATCCTGGAGAATCCTGACGAACAGGCGCGACAACTCGATGAAGCCTGGGTTGGGACCTGGGAAAACGTTTTTGGCCCGGCCAGTCCAATATCAACCGCGCTGAACCGACCTGACGACTCATTGTTCACTGAAGAAGAAATGCGCGGCGCGGCCAACGGCACCGCCGCGCGTATATTTCTGGTTGGGGCCGACGCCACTGAGCAGGCCGAAGCGATCGCACATCAGTGTGTCCACTTTCTGGCCGAGGCAAACTGCAAACGTGTCGGAATCATCTTCCCGCGCGCCGGTTCGGTGTCGCGCCTGGTGGCTAACGTTCTGGCCCGGCGCGGGATTCCGCACTATGACGGACTGGCACAGCTGGTGCCCGGATTTTTCGAGGCACCGGACTGGCGGGCATGGCTTCAACTCCAGGAGAGCCGCCGGATCGACTCTTTGATTCGATTCACCCATACGCTCTCAGTTGACCACGATCTTTTACGCGGTCTTCATCCCGACAAATTCGAGCAAGTCCTCAGATCAACCTACGCGGATGTTCTGATCGATGATCTCGAGATACTTCAAGCGGCGTGTGCTCAGGCGGATAATGATTCGGCCAGGACCGCTGCTCAGGCCCTGAATTCGATTCGGTTCTTGTCACCACGCGCGCGGTTTCAAGACTTCCTGGAGGAAACCAAAGCTGCTTTGGAGCAACTCGGCTGGGACCGCCACTGGCTCGATCTATCCCGTTATCTCGGGGACTGGGCGCAACGGGTGGAGGTTGAGTTTTCGCGGTCACTATTTCTCCGGTGGCTGCGCGAGATCGCCTCCAGTTTCAGTATTTCAAGAGAATCGTTAGCCAATCATCCCTATGCCCCGGTACAATTGCTTACCGTCGCCCAAGCCTCGGGCGAAGATTGGTCGCACCTCATCTTCGCAGAGGCGAATGAGGGGGCCTGGCCGCCGCCTGAAACTGGAGAGTTCATCCGGGAAACTGACATACAGACATTCAATCAAACCATTCAGCAACTGAACCGGCGGGCGACTCAGGAAGGCCGTCAAGGTGAAGGTCATATCGCGGTAAGGGAGGGTCACACTTTTTATCTCGGGCCGGGCGAACAGCGCCAGATTGCGTGCCGGCAATTTGATCGCCTGGTCGATTCCACAACGCAAAAGATCAGCTTCACCGCGAGCCTGGTGCAGGAGGAAGCGCCGGAACGTTTCTGGAACCCCAGTGAACTGCTTACCAGGCAGTATCTGGAAGCGCGTAATCGCCCGCTCACCCAACGCACCCTGACGCGGTTGCAGTCAGAAACTCGCCGCTGGCTGACGGAAACGAAAGGTCAAACGAAAGGCAATGTTTCAGCAGCAATTGAAAATGAGCCGACACGAATTGCCTATGATGCGCGGCGCGATACCAAAGCCTCGTCGGGGGCGTATGACTTTGCCTTCCGTTCCGAACCGCCTTTGGTTCCGACGTTGAGCGTTAGCGAGTTCGAGCAGCTGATTGCGGCGCCGGCCCTGGTTTGGCTGAAGAGGTATGTCGGAGTTAAAGCAGCGGACGACAATGGAAACGTGTGGAACTCGTCCAGCGGAAAATGGATTCACGATTGGCTGGCAGCCATTGCTGCCGGGACAACGAAAAGATTTTCCCGATTGCCCGAGCCTAACGAGATCGAACGCAGAATTCTTGCCGCTGCCAACAGCAAACGATCCTACGTTGAGGACCTTTGCCGTGCGACCGGCCGATCGTTACCGGACTGGTGGAGGGGCGGATGGCGCAACGCAGTCTATATCGCACGGATTTTGGCTGACAAGTTGACTACGGTCAGCGACTGGCCCTGGATCGCTACCGAATGGACGATTGAGGACGATGGTCCGGTGCAAGTTGTACCAGACGTCCATCTTCGATTTCGGGGTCGAATCGACCTGCTTCTTGCGCGCGCCGATCCAGTTAAAGGCTCGCTGGCCGCTGACCAACTGTGGATCGTGGATTATAAGACCGGAGCCAAGAGAGGTCTGTCGACGGCCAAACAGGGCCCTGACGGACGACGGACTGCGCTAAAGAAGAAGTTACTCGATGGGTCGGCTCTGCAGCTCGGGCTCTACGGTCTGGCCGCCTTACATTTAGGAGCGAAGGAAGTGGAAGTCAGTTTGCTGTCCCCGGTCGTTAGGCCACTTCAACCGCAAATGTCCGGGATCGACTTTACCAGCGAGGCAGAAATCTTTGCCGAGCTCGCCCGAATGCAACAGACCGGCATTTTCGGAATGCACGGACCGTTGCGTTCCGCTTTCCGGTTCACCGAAGATTATCCGCTGGCAACACTCGCAATTGATCCGGACATTCTGGAACAACGCTGGGAACTCACCCATCCGGCTTTGGTTCGCGACGAGGAGGACATTTGGTGGTGAACCAGCCGCGCGACTATTCAGCCCGGCGTCGATTCGCCGAAGAACTCGACCGTAATTTTTCGGTCATTGCTTCGGCGGGGTCGGGTAAAACCCAGGCGATCACCGAACGGATTGTTCAGTTGGCCCGGTCATCGCTCGCTGCGGAGATTCTCCCGAAGCTCGTCGTAGTGACCTTCACGCACCGCGCCGCGGACGAAATGCAACAACGCACCCGGCAGCGGATTCTTGAGGAACATCGTTCACCGGAGATCCAGATCGCATTCAATCGCGCGTTCTTTGGAACGATCCACAGCTTCTGCATGAAGCTGCTCACCAGCCATGGCCACTATCTCGGTTTGCCGTCGTCTTTGGATCTAATTGCCGAAGACGATGAAGAAATCTGGGAAGCATTCGTTCAGGAACACCACCAGATCGGACGAAATCTGAGTCAAGAAACGCGGGAGGCGTTATTCCGGCTGGCTCCCGTACGCCAATTGATGGAGCTGGGACGAAACGCCCGCACCATTCTTTCGGCGGCGGGCGAGCTTGGCCCGTGTCCGTCAGTCGATTTCGGTAAAGTGCAGGCGGCACCGTCGAGCACCGCTTCAAAAGAAACCATCGCTAATTCGAAAGCGGAACTCGCGGACTGGAAGAAACGTTACGACGACGCTGGATGGGAATTTGTGCGTTGGCCGATTCGGACAAGCAACGCTCGCGAGTTTTCGAAACTTTGGATAGAGGCGTTCACGCCGCTGCGAAGTTGGGTGGCAAACGCCGCAAAATGTGTCGCCGCGGAAGTTCAACGTGACTTCCGCGATTTCCGCGTCAGTCGGGGTTTGGTTACCTACGCGGATCAAGTTGCTCTGGCGGATGAGCTACTACAGCATCCGATCGCGGGCCGGCGAGTGCGCGAAGAGAATTTTCGCGTGATCCTGGATGAGGCACAGGATACCGATCCTACGCAATTTTCAGTCCTCACCGAAATCACCCGTCCCCCGGAAGCGACCGGTCGCTGGCTGACGACCAACACGTTTCCGCCGCGACCCGGACATTTTTGCATGGTTGGGGATTTCCAGCAATCGATCTACCGCGACCGCGCTGATTTGAACAATTATCGGGCAATTCATCGCGCCCTTCTATCGCAGGAAGACTCCGCGGCGGTTGAATTTTCCGTCACTTTTCGGCTCGACCAGAAACAGCTCAAGTTCGTTAACGATATATTTCGGGCTTTGCTCAATGATGAAAACGGTCAGGTCAAATTCGTAGAACTTCAGCCGCGTCCAAATGTCCTGCCCGGACAGGTTATTGGGCTCTCGTTAGGGGCGGAACTGCTGCCAAAGGAAGGCAAATCAAAAGACTATCAAAAAGCGCGCATTGAAGCCGGTATCCTGGCCGACTGGATCAAAAATGCCGGTCTACAAAAGCTTCGGGCTGATTCCTGGCGGGAGGTAGCGATCCTTTGTCCGCGCAAACTCTGGCTTCGAACCATGGCCACTTCGTTACGGCGCGTCGGCTTGCCGGTTACCGTTCAATCGGAAAGCGATCTCAATGGCGATAACCCGGCCTATGCCTGGTTAACGGCGCTCTGCGCGATCATGGTAGATCCGCGAAACAGCTACGAGATCGTGGGTGTTCTCCGCGAGGTGTTTGGCGTGGCTGATCATGACCTTGTCCTTTTTTCCGAAGGCGTCGGCAGCCGTTTCCGCGTCGACCACCGGATCAACGCTGCCGGCGTTGTTTCATCCCCGCTTCGCTTGCTGGCGGATATCCGCAGTGAAATCGAAGGATTATCGCTTTTCGCCGCGGTCCAATTACTGGTGGAGCAAACGGACTTACGGAAAAAACTGCAATCCCTGCCAAACGAGGATTTCACCAATTTAGGGGATGAACTCGACGGACTGCTGGCCCTCGCTGCAATGGCAGAGACGCGAGGTTTAACCCTAACCGAATTCACCGAGAAGCTTCGCCTGGACTTTCTTCTGCAACGTGATGTCCGCCGTTCGACCGACGATGGCATCCAGCTGATCACCGCGCAAAAAGCAAAGGGCTCGGAATGGCAAGCCGTTATTCTTCCATTCCTCGGCCGCGGCGTGATCCCGCCATCGCCGCGGTATCCCGGTATCATAAAAATTCCGGGGACGAGCGACTCATTGGTTGCGCTGACCAAAGATGATTTTCCGGACGAAGTTCGAAGCGCAACCAAGACGGCGGTCCAACAGGAAATGGCGCGCCTGCTTTATGTGGCCACGACCCGGGCACGCCACACCCTGGTTTTGGCTCTCGACGAAGGGCTGTTCGCTCGGCCTAACGGAGAACTTCAAACCACCGGGCAATTAAAATGTTTGTTAGGCGAAAATCAAATCAACCGCGCCCATTTCGAGACGCTGGCAAGTGAAGCGACGCCTTGCTCGAAAACTTCCGGCACTAGGATCGAAGCGGGCGATGACGGCGACACCTTATCTGAGCAGTTGCCGCGGCTCGGGCGCAATGACGTCAAACGCGTGCAACTGCGTTCCCGGACTTTCGTCCGCAAATTCAATCCCAGCAGTTACGATCCGGAATTAGTCGGGGCGGCAGATCAAACCATGGAAGAACAATCGTCTGTGGTTCTCACCCGCTCGGTCCTCGATACCCCGGCAACTTTGTATGGGCGGTGGTGGCACACCTTGATGCAGCGGTTGATATGGTTTGATCGCAGTTCTTGGCCGGAACTGTTCGAAGCACACCAGAGGGTATCTCCGGTCCCAAAGCGTTCGGCCGACGAATGGCAGTTCTTCCTGAACTTCGTGAACAACGACCCAAACTTCGCCGCTCGGCTGAATGCTACGCGCTCGGTTCTTCACACCGAAATGCCATTCTGCTGGCTGGCCGGGGTGTCAAAGTCCCTGGAAGGGATTATCGACTTCGCCGTTTTCGACTCCAAGGCGAAACACGCTTTTATTCTGGATTGGAAGACTAACCGAATCGATTCCAACGGCCAGGACGATCTGGCCAAGCGTTACCTTTCGCAAATGGCGGCATACTGGCAGGCGATCGCTCAGTTAACCGGGGGCACAGTGGATGCCGGAATCTACTCAACCGCCATTGGCCAGCTCATTATATACAGGTCCGACGAGCTGACCGACGAATGGGCGCGGCTGGTTCGGTTGTCACAGGACGAGTTCGAACGCGAAATGCGTCTTCCTGCGAACCTGTTCCAGTAACGCGACTAAATCAGCACTCGCGCTCGCCGCGGATGAATTGTTCGACGCAGCGGTAGGCTTCGTCGTCCGTCATTTGCACCGGCGGATGTTTCGAAAAATAGGCCGACGGCGAATGTAATACCCCGCCAATACCGCGATCGAGTCCAAGTTTGCAACATCGGATCGCATCGATCGCAATACCAGCTGAGTTCGGCGAATCTTCGACCGACAACTTCAGGTCGAGTTCCATGGGAACATCGCCAAATAAACGGCCTTCCACCCTAATGAAACAAATCTTGTTGTCGCGCTGCCACGGGACATAGTCGCTGGGCCCGATGTGAATGTCTTCATCGGGCAGCCGCTCACCGATCACCGATTGAACAGCTTCGGTCTTCGAAATTTTCTTCGATGCCAACCGGGTGCGGTTGAGCATGTTCAGGAAGTCGGTGTTGCCGCCGGTGTTGAGCTGATAAGTTCGCGCCACTTTGACTCCGCGTTTGCGGAACAGATCGACGATGGTGCGATGAAGAATGGTTGCTCCCATTTGCGCCTTAATGTCATCGCCGATCAGCGGCAAATTCTTATCCGCAAAACGTTTGGACCAAACCGGATCGCTCGCGATAAACACCGGAATGTTGTTCACGAACCCAAGACCTGCTTCCAACGCACAGCTGGCGTAAAAGCGGGTGGCTTCCTCCGATCCAACTGGCAGATAATTCACCAGAATCTCGGCGCAGGAATCTTTCAGTTCCGAAATGATCTGTTCGCGAGTCGACTCTTTCTCCAATGGCAAAAATGTTCGTAACGGATCTTCATCCCGCATGTGCGGGGCATAGCTGTCGAAAACGCATCCCATTTTCACGATCGCGCCGGTCAGACTGATTTTTTCGCAAAAAACCTTGGTGCAATTCGGCGGGGCAAAGATGGCCCGCGCCACGTCCAGTCCAACCTTGCGGCGGTCGATGTCGAATGCGGCTACCACCTCGATGTCGCCCGGGCCGTATTGGCCGATCTGCCGATGCATCAAGCCGACCCCGGAACCGTTATTAGACGAGGCGTTGTAAAAATTTATACCCTGGATCAGGGAGCTGGCACAGTTGCCGACTCCCACAACGGCAATACGAATCTTTCTCATTTTGAAGGGGCCACCCTATTCGGAGCGTGTCCGACGCGGCAAGATACAAGTTTACGGGATTCTTACATTTGCGTCCGGTAAGGCGGTGGGGGCCGTCCGGCCGTTGGCAAGCGCTTCTTTTAGCGTATTCTAGGGCTAGCGCAAGCTATTAGCTGGCAGGGTTTTTGATTGAAAAAGCAAGGGTAGCCAGAGACATAAGAACTCAATGCGGTTGGTCCGGCAGGCGGTTGGTTTGCTTTTTCTCGCGGTGACCGTGCAATTTTTGCCGGCCAGCACGCCTCGCTATTCCATGGATGAAGCCGTTGCGGCCTCGCTTGAAAACAATCCCGACGTGGCGATAGCTCGCAAGAAGGTCGAAGCGGCCAAGGGCGGCGTGATCCAGGCCCGCTCCGGTTTTTTGCCCTCAGTGGTATCCACCGGTCTGTTTCGCGAACGCCAGCACCAAAAGGAATCGCGTTTACGGAATGAAGATTACAGCGCGAATGTGCGAATAATCCAAAACCTTTACACTGGTGGCGCGGTCACCAGCCAAAGAGCCATCGCCCGGCTCAATCTCGAGAAACAGGAGCTGGAATTGAAAGCGGTGTCGGACCGCGTGGCCATGGAGGTGCGTGTCGCCTACAACGAATTACTTCTGAACCAGGCCCGGGTTCGCGTTCACGAGCAATCGCGCGAAGTTTTGGAGAAAGAATTAAAGACGCAGCACGAGAGATTCGCCGCGGGTCTGGTCGGGCAACTGAATGTGCACCGCGCGGAGGTTGCCTTGGCCAATGAAAAAACGGAGGTGATCGATGCTCAAACGCAAGTCAATATGTCGTACCTGCGGTTAGGCGAACTGCTCGGCCAGCGGAACGATCCGCAATCGACTACCCCGTCACTTTCGGTTTACGGACAACTACAATACACCGCCATTCGACCCGATCTCAATCAATGCCTCGCTCGGGCCGATACTGCGCGGCCTGAAATACAGATGCGGCGCATCGATGTCGAGATCGAGACCTGGCAGGAAAATCTCGACCGGAGCGAACAACGTCCGCAGGTTGAAGCATTCTCGGGCTACGAAGTTTACAATGAACGCGATCCCGCGATTGGTGACGAATTCAATCATGGGTATGTGGTCGGCGTGAATGCTCGCTGGCACATTTTCGATGGTTACGCGACGCGCGGTAAGGTGATTGCCACCCGTGCCCGGCGTGAGGC